>DATCTB010000001.1:0-2330 GCA_036568185.1 Bacteroidales bacterium
ACATTTACCGTTTCGGTTCCCAAAGGAAACATAGGGCTGGTGCCTATATTTGTAATTACGGGGTTTGAGTTGCTTCCTGTGGAGTAAAGATGTGTTCCTAAATATTCTGAAAGATCAGAAGTCGCATTATCAACTGCGGTAATCGTCACCTGCGTCCATTCAGAAGGTGTGTATGTAACATTCGTAGAAACAATATTTGCATTGCGATAAAATGATTTATCTGCTCCCCACATATCTCCATTTCCGATGACATCTATTCTTTCCGCCCAAGCATCAGCACCAATATTATCAGTTGAAATTATTAAAAGATCATCACCATTAAAACTACAGACATAAATCCCCGTATTAATTCCAATTGCATAAGATGGTAAAATGGCACTACTATGTTTAAAAAGGAGAACTTGTCCGGGATCCAAAGTTCCTGTAAGTGTATAATCAGCATAAGGTGGGTTGTTCGCTGGGTCATCAGCAGCAGCATTATTATAAGCGCACAAAAAAAGTTGGGGATTAGTCAAATCGACAGTTGATGTTCCCACATTTGTAATTTCAATCCACTTATTAAAGCTCGTTCCCTCATAATATTGGGAAATAATAATTTGCCCCCAACCCGTAAAGGCTAAAACAAATAACATTGTAAATAAGAGAGTAATTTTTTTCATAACTAATTAATTTGGTTAGTATTGGAATTAAAAAATCAACACGATTCTCAAAAATAAAAAGAAATGATGATTTTTATCATGTTTCTTAAAAACATAACGCCTATTTATTTTTATTCTATATAAGGAATAGGAATGGAAAGTAAGAAGCCGGAAATCCTATGAAAATCGAATTTTATTCAATCATCACTTTTTCAGTTTTCACGCTTCCTTGCCCGGAAAGGGTAAGCAGGTAGATACCACTTTTGAGGCCGGTATTAAGGCTATAAGTTTGTTGGTTATCGATGGTTCTTTCGAATAAAACTCTTCCAGACAGGTCAGTTATTTGCAATTGGCTGTTCTGAATAACATTTTTGCTGACTACAAAAACTGTCTTTCCTTTTGAATAAATAAGAATGCTTTCGCCGGCATTGGTTTGGGTCACAGAAGTAGGGCCAAAATGCAGTTTAAAGCGTTTTTCGGGTTCGCCGGCAGTATAGGAAAAAGTGTAGCTTCCCATTTTTAAATTTTGCATATTCCCCGTTTTCAGGTCTTCGAGCATGCAATTGGCTATTCCATTCATTTCGGCAAGCAAAATGGTATAGGTGCCGCTACTGCCGCAATAAAATCCCAAATCCATCACTTCTACTTCGGGCAATTGGTTAACAGACAAAATATCGTTGCCGGCATAAGTGAATAGCTGGGGGAAGTTTTGGTTGACAGCCATCAGTTTGTAGGCATCGTATTTTCCATCAAATCCTGCGCTGGCAGCGTTCCTGAAACGAATAAATGTTTGGTCAAAATCAGAATCGCGTGCTGCAAGCAATTCGATATAATTGGAAAGAATTTCATCGTTTTTGTAATACAAACTGCTGCCCTGGTGTGTGCGGTCGGCATTTTTTAAAGTAAGAGTACCGCCAGCGCTGGCACTTACCCAAAAACCTTGCATTGCCGGTATAAAAGGTGAGCCATCGCCAGTTCCATCAACATATGATTTATAATCGCCGGTGGCAGCATCGAGGTAATAAATGGCATTGTTTAATCCGCTTGGTAAGTTGGCTGCTACTGTATCCCAATCAATGCCGGAGGGATATGGGTTCCCGATTAAATTCCAGCCGGTATTCAAATTGGTAAAATTATAGCTTTGATTACCGGAGTATGGGGTGCCGGTAAATGTGTACGAAGTAATCCGCAAAGGGGCAATACCCCACAAGGCATAGCCTTTCATTGGGGCCAAGGGGTCAGTTTCTGATTCAATATCAATCCAGTCGGCTGATGGTTCATCATAAACCTGAAGGTATTCGCCATAAAAAACATTGGCTGTTGCACCACTCACCGGGCTAGAAACCAGGTGCCATTCTCCATCACTTATTATTCTTTCAATGTCGGCTTCTCCGCTAACATTTCCATAAGTAATCAGCGAACCTTCGCCCATTGCACTTGATTGTATGGCCATATTTCCGGCTAAAATATCCAGGTTACCAAAAACAGTTAGCCATTTATCTGCTTCTAAAGTCAGGTTTGCACCGCTTTCCAAACTTATATCATTAGCTGCCGTTTCGGCTGAAATGGAAGGGTCGTTTCCCATATTTGGGATGTTCACATTGAAAGAAGCATCGGGAATGTAACCATACAGTCCATCCCAGTTTCCCTTTGTGTTCCAGTCAGTACCCAGGTTTCCGGTCCAGTCAACAT
>DATCTB010000002.1:0-3016 GCA_036568185.1 Bacteroidales bacterium
TCCTTGTGCCTTACCGCCCCCAAGGTTGTCTTTTATTTTATCAACAGGTTGAAGCAATATCAATATTATATTTTTTCATGTTTGCGCCCATTTCGGCAATGCCAATTCCCTTTACCCCATTGTATTCAAACACTGAGGCTGCCTGACGAATATAATAAACATCATCCATTTTAAAAGGAAAAAAAGTTTTCATATTAATTGAAAGAGGTACATAAAGCCCTTTTTCTTCCTCTATCTGGAAACGAATTTTTTTCGGAAAAAGTGAATCGAAATTAATTTCCTCAAAAGATGGAATTCCAAAAACTGTCTTCTGTTGTTCATTTTTGCATATAAAACCTGCCTTCAGGCTCTTTACAAAACTATAGCTTATTTGGCTGAAATTGAAGAATCTTCCGTCATCAAGCATGCCAAGAAACCAGAAGTGCCTGTCCCAGTCATCCCAATTGCGCACACCCCAGCTATGGTCGCGAACACCTTTCAAGTCAACTTCAATATTTTTATTTTTCCAAAAAACTGTACCCGTTATTTTTCCAGACTGCTCGTAATGAACTTGCTTTAGTTCTTTTAATTTATTAAAAAAACTGGAATCCCATTTTGCGGCGGCAATTTGTTTTCCAACTTGTCGGGCAGTTGTTCCTACAGTATCAAAATCAATAATTGGGTATGCTGATTCCCAGATCAATTTAAGCTTCAAGTTTTCTTCAGTTAGTCCATTCTCAATAACACCATCAAAATTAATCGCCCATTTTTTTCCAGGAACTATACATTTATACTCCAAACTACCCTGTTTAAAACCATCGCCTTCAGTCAATTGCTTATTTTCAAAACCCCAGACCCCTTCACCTGGAATAAATATTTTTAACCAGTTTTCATTTGGCTTATCAACCCTAAATGCAAGTCGGCTGACAAAAGAGATTCCATCAGAGGAAAGTCCTGCGAAATAAGAACTATCATTAAAACCCTTAATTGAATCGTTGCTATGCTTTAATTCCATCTCGCTCAGGATGTTCAGCCTTTTCTTTCCTTTACTCACCATCGAGATGGCTATTCTATCCTTTAATACCTGCAACATTCTATTCAAATTTTGGCGCAATTTATAAAAAGTTATCTGACTATAAGATGTAAAATAACATAAAGTTTAATAAATATTTCTATTATTATGTTATACTTTTATTATTTTTTTATAAATTTGCCAAATTCAACATTTCTCTGCCTCATGCGAAAAAAAGAAAAAAGAGAATCAATAACGTGTTCAGACCTAATAAAAAAAATTAAATTTGCCGCGCAAGGATTTATTGACGCGATAAAATCACAGCCATATCATTGGCTTTTTCTTGCAGCCACTATTGCGATTGTTTCATTAGGGCTAGCATTTAATATATCAACAACTGAGTGGTTATTCATCTTTTTTGTGTACAGTTTTATACTGTATGTAAAAAAGATTAATCCGCCGTTTGAAAGAATGGTTGAATTGACAGTGTCAGGACAGCAAAATATAGCTGAACAGGCAAAAGATTTAACAGTTGGCATAATATTGATTTCAACTATAGCATCTGTTGTAGTAATACCAAGAATGATGTTACAAAAAATCATTAAAAAATTATGATTTTAATTGCTGATAGTGGCTCCACAAAGACGGAATGGGCATTCCTGAAAGGTCAATTGGTTGAGAAAAGAATCAAGACAATTGGCTTTAATCCTTATTATTATAAGGCTGAAGAGTTTTTTCATGTAATAAAGAGCGAATTATCAGAGAAAATACCTAATGAACCTATTGAAGAAATTTATTATTATGGCGCCGGCTGTTCAACTATTGAAAATTGCTTTATAGTCAGCCGTGCACTCGAAAAATTATTTCCTGGTGCAAAAGCTAAAATTAACCATGATTTATATGGGACGGCTTTATCGTTGTTTGGTAGCGAAAAAGGGATAGCATGTATTCTTGGCACCGGTTCAAATGCATGTTTATGGGATGGACAAAAAGTTGAAAGAGGTTCTCCTTCGCTTGGCTATCTACTTGGTGATGAAGGTAGCGGAACTTATTTAGGTAAACTTCTGCTGCGTGGCATTCTTACCGGGGAAGCTGATTATGAAATCACAAGCTTATTTTACCAGGAAAACAAACTCACTTTTTCGGGCACTTTAGATATATTGTACAAACTACCAAACCCGAATAAATTCATGTCGGAAATGGCCATGTTCATTAAATTGTATATTGGACACCCTTATTGTCAAAAACTTGTAAAACAATCTTTTAACGATTTTCTTACCAAACATGTCTTAAAGTTTCCCGAATCCCGAAAAGTACCTGTATCATTTTCAGGTTCAATTGCTTATCACTTTCAGGATTACCTTATACCTGTTTTAAAAGAACACCAAATTATTCTTGGTAAAATATTAAAAGAACCTATGGAAGGTTTGATTGAGTACCATGTTAAACATTCAAGTTTGCAGAAAGCTTAGGAACATAGTTTTTCGTAGATAAACTGAATGATTCCAACTTCATCGTCAGGAGAAAACCACTTGTAATCTTTATCTTTTTTAAACCAGGTCATCTGCCTTTTCGCATAGCGCCGTGTGTTGGTTTTAATTTTTTCAACAGCTTCTTCAAAAGTCAATTCTCCTTCAATAAACTTGAACAATTCTTTATAACCAACCGTGTTCAAAGGGTTTAAGTGTTTAAATTGTAATACTGATTTCGTTTCATCAATCCAACCTGAAGCAATCATATTGTCAGTTCTTTGGTTAATTCTCTGAATAAGAACAGCGCGGGGAACTTCAAGAGCAATTTTAATAATTTTAAAGTCACGTTGTTTTTTAATATTTAGCCTTAATTCAGAGTATTTTTTACCGGTTTGCATGCAAACTTCAATAGCACGCATCAACCTTACAGGGTTATTTATGTCCACTACCGTAAAATACTCAGGATCAATTTTCTTTAGCTCACTCCTCAAACCATTCAGCCCTTTTTCTTCAAACAATTCATGCACATATTCCCGATTTTTAACATCTGAAT
>DATCTB010000003.1:0-2492 GCA_036568185.1 Bacteroidales bacterium
TAAACAAGTGAATACCTACTTGATTTCGCTGAAATAGCGCATAAACTGAAGGCGTTCATACACATCGGGGTCTTCGGAAGCGGCCTGGCTTAGTTTTCCACGGAATTGGTCAATATAATTAAACCCTCTGTCTTCCATCCAATCTGTTAAGTAATTTGTCATTGTTGACAGATAGCCTGCACCATGTTTATAAAGCGCAGAGGTAACCTGCGTTGCTGTTGCGCCGGCAAGCAATTGCTTTATGACAGCTTCGCCATCATGGATGCCGGTTGAAGCGGCAAGGCTCATATTCACGCGTTTCGACATAATTGCAATCCATCGAAGCGAATTAGCCATTTCATGCGGAGTACTCAGCACATCGGCTGTGGTAACTTTCATTTTTTGAATATCTATATCCGGGCTTGAAAAACGATTGAACAGAACAACACCGTCAGCGCCATTTTCTTCCAACCGCATAATAACACTTCCCAGATTAGCAAAATATGGGCTAATTTTCACTGAAATAGGAATTTTCACCAAGCTCTTTACCTTTTTCAGGATATTGTAATAAACCTGTTCATTATCGGAAGAATTTTTATCAAAATTGAAAGGCATCACAAAAATATTCAGTTCAAGGGCATCGGCTCCGGCTTGTTCAATTTGTCTTGCAAAATTGGTCCATTCAGTTGCTGAAATAGCGTTAACACTGGCAATAATTGGAATCTGCATTTTTCTTTTGGCTTCCATAATCATATCGAGGTAGCCGGTCAGTTCTTTTTCCTTGACGTGCACATCAATATAATCAAAGGTTTCAGAATGTTCAGCATACATCATGCTGTCCTCCTTGGCTTTTCTCAACTTGTGCTCAGCTTCAAGCAGGATTTGTTCCTCAAAAATAGATTTCAGAACCACGGCTCCAGCTCCATTGTTTTCCATTTCCACCAGGTCCTTTACTGAATTTGTCATTCCTGAACTGCCCACTACTATTGGGTTTCGTAAATTCAACCCGAGATATTTTGTACTTAAATCTGCCATTTCTTTTCTATTTTAAAATAAAAATGATGTTCTTAATTTGCTTTGATTTTTTCCTGGATATATTTGTGCATACCGGCAGCAGCGCGTCGTCCGTCTCCCATGGCGAGGATAACTGTTGCACCACCGCGAACGATATCACCACCTGCAAAAATTTCAGGAATTGAAGATTGCATGGTTTCTTTATCAACCACTATCGTTCCCCAATCTGTAACCTTTAGGTCTGAAAGGCTTTTAGGAATGAGTGGATTTGGTGAAACACCAACGCTGACGATTACGGTATCCACATCAATAAAAAACTCTGAGCCTTCAATAGGAATAGGTCTTCTCCTACCCGATCTATCGGGTTCGCCCAGTTCCATTTTCTGGATTTTCATCCGGTTTACACGTCCGTTTTCATCGGCATAATATTCAAGTGGGTTGTGCAAATTCATAAATTCAATGCCTTCTTCCTTGGCATGTTTTACCTCTTCAATACGAGCCGGCATTTCAGCTTCGGAGCGCCTGTAAATAATAACTGAACGTTTAGCGCCCAGTCTTTTTGCGGTTCTTACCGAATCCATCGCTGTGTTTCCACCACCAATAACTGCAACCAGATTTCCGCTGATAACAGGTGTGTCAAAGTTTGGGTCGGCGGCATTCATCAGGTTAACGCGGGTAAGGTATTCGTTTGAAGAAAAAATTCCATTGTAATTTTCGCCGGGAATATTCATGAAGTTTGGCAAACCGGCACCACTTGCCACGAAAAATGCCTGGTAACCTTCTTTCTTCAGGTCATCAAAGGATGAAGTTTTTCCAACTATAAAATTGGTTCGGAACTTGATGCCCATTTTTTTCATGATTTCAATTTCCACATCAACTAGTTCGTTGGGTAGCCTGAACTCAGGGATTCCATATTTCAAAACGCCTCCAATTTCATGCAAAGCCTCGAAAACAGTAACGTCGTAACCAAACTTAGCCAAATCTCCGGCAGCAGCAAGCCCGGCAGGCCCGGAGCCAACAACGCCAACTTTTATTTTGTTTGATTTTTCAATTTTCGGCACTGCCATATTTCCGCTTTTGCGTTCCCAATCAGCGGCAAAACGTTCAAGATGTCCAATGGCAACCGGGATTTTATTCAATTTAATCGTATAAAAACATTGAATCTCGCATTGCTTTTCCTGGGGGCAAACACGTCCGCAAACTGCCGGAAGGGCATTGGTTTCTTTTAGCACTACAGCAGCTCCTGCAAAATCTTCTGCTTCAATTTTTTTAATGAATTTAGGAATATTAATACCTACCGGGCAGCCAGTCATGCAAGTTGGGTCAACGCAGTCGAGGCAGCGCTGGGCTTCCAAAACGGCCATTTCCTTTGTTAATCCAGAGTTTACTTCAATATTGCTTTTATTACGAACATCTGCATCTTCTTCAGGCATATGTACCCTTTCCCTGCCAGTTCTTTCCTTGGCTTTCATGCTTTTGCGCAGTTCGTCGCGCCATTG
>DATCTB010000004.1:0-3469 GCA_036568185.1 Bacteroidales bacterium
TTCAAACCTGCTGTTTTCTGGAATTTACACCTACGGCGTTGGCTCGAAGGCTGTGCTTACTTATAGGCGGCCTAATAATTTATTATTTGAATTGAGTTATACCGGTTACGAAAAAGGGCAAACCGCAGTTAACTTTTATTACTTGCAAGACAGGAAAGTGATGATTTCAATCCCTTTCCGGGGAAAAAAATTCTCGGCTTACACCAAGCTTACTTACGATTATTACGTGATGCCCATTTCCAACTATTCTACTGCCGAATGGTTGATTTCCAGCTCGTTTCGTGGCGTTAGTGCTAATTTAACAACTTACGGTTTGTTTCTTTCCGAAGTTGACCCTTCCATTTACAGCAACCTTTCCCTGTCGTTCAACTTGCCCTGGAAAATGATTTTTACACCGCAAGTTCAGTTTGATTATACCCAATATGCTTTTATTTCGGCAAAAGCCGGATTGGAAAAAAGAATTTTTGGCCAGGGTTACGCCACATTGAGTTATGAAGATAATTTCAGGAGCAATTTTCAAATTTTTCAGTTTGGCCTTCGTTATGATTTTTCATTTGCCCAGGCCGGGTTTACATTTTGGAATACAAAAAATGGCCCTACCCTTGTTGAATCAGCGCGAGGCAGCGTGATGATGGATACCAAATCGGCTTATGTTGGCACAACCAACCGAAGCAGCGTTACCAAAGGCGGTATTGTGGTTACCTCATTTTTAGACCTGAATGCCAATGGCGTAAAAGATGCAGGAGAGCCAAAAATTGCAGGGCTTAATGTGAGCATGGCTGGAGGAAGAATTAAGCGAAGCGAAAAAGATTCCTCCATCCGCATTTTCGATTTGGAGCCTTACACCGATTACCTGATTGAAATTGACCGCAACAGTTTTGACAATATTTCGTGGCAAATAAAAGACAAAACGATGCTGGTCGCCGTCGAGCCAAACCAATTCAGGCATATTGATGTTCCGGTTTCGGTTATGGGCGAAGCTTCGGGTACTGTTTACAATGAACAAAATAGTGGCCAGGCGCGGATTATCATCTGCATCTATAACCAGGATAGTGCCTTGGTTGCAAGGCAATTGACAGAGTTTGATGGTTATTTTAATTACCTCGGCCTGAAACCTGGAAATTACACAATCAGCCTGGACAAAGGCCAGCTCGAAAAATTGAATATGGCATCAAGCCCACAATCTATTCCTTTTACAATTCACGAAAGTGAGGATGGCGATATTGTTGACTGGCTTGAATTCAGATTAAAAAATAACCCAACGGAGTCAATTGATGCAGAAATAACGGATACAGTTCAGAAGAAGGTGGAATCTCAGATTATTCATGAGGATATCATGCAAACAAATTCTTTGGTTGCTGAAGGAAAGGTTTCGGTACAGTTTGGGGCATTTAAGAAAAAGGAAAATGCAGTTGCCATGAAGGAGCAAATCCAAAGCCAGTTTGGAAAACAAGCCTTGATAATTTATGGCAATGACATCTATAAAGTTATTATTACTGGCTTCGACACCCAGCAATCGGCCAAAGACTTCCTGAAAGAGGCGAAAAAACAAGGATTTGAGAATGCATTTATTTTAAATAGTATACCTATTGGGAAAATAGAATAGGCTTTGGTTTCAATTAGTAAATCAGTTTATCTATTTTTGGCCTTTTTTCAAAATGAAAATTATGCGAATCAAATGGCCGGTAATGGCCTTAATTATAGTACTGGTTATCCTTGCATTTTATTTGCTTTGGCCTCTTGCTTCAAATGAATTCGACATTCATTATGATGAAAAAGCTATTGCCGAAAAAAATGAATTTCTTTCTAAAAAAACTGAACAAGGCAGCGTTTCGCGCCCCAATATCATCCTGATAACCGTCGACGACCTTGGCATGGCTGATTGCTCACTCTATGGCGAGGGAAATATCCAAACACCCCATATTGACAGGCTTGGTGCTGAAGGAATTATTTTTGACAATGCATACACCACATCGCCGGTTTGTGCCCCTTCGCGTGCGGCACTTATTACTGGAAGGTACCAGCAGCGCTTTGGCTTTGAATTCACTATTCACGAAAGGTATTTGCATAACCGGCTTGAATATTTTGGGTTCAATTATTTCATCGACAGTTATCCCTGGGAGCCAAGGTGGGTAGCCGCTTCGCCCGATCAGGCCGCAATCGAAAAACAAGGCCTGCCTACTTCAGAAATTACACTGGCCGAATACTTGAAAAAGGAAGGTTACCTAACGGGAATTATCGGAAAATGGCACCTGGGCTATGACGAAGAACACTTGCCTTCCAATTTTGGCTTCGACCGGCAATACGGCTTTTTCAGCAGTCATACGCTTTATGCTTATGAAGGAACTCCGGGAATTGTTGATTTGAAGATAGATGCTGATTGGACTGACCCATTTATCTGGTCAGGCCAACGAAATAAGGAGCACGCGATTTATAAAAACAATGTAAAAATTCACGAAGAAAAATACTTGACAGACAGGATCACCGAGGAATCAATTAGTTTTATGGAAGAAGAAAAGAATGCGCCATTTTTTCTCTGGGTTTCATACAATGCTCCCCACACACCACTTCAGGCACCTGAAGAATATTTGGAAATGCACAAAGACATTCAAGACCCGGTAAAAAGAATGTATGCTGCCATGATTCACAGTCTTGACGACAATATTGGCGAATTGATGAATTATTTGAAAGAAAGCGGACTTGATCAAAAAACACTCATCTTCTTTATCAGCGACAACGGCGGTGCTGAATACACAATGACAACCGACAATGGGCGTTATGAAGGTGGAAAAAATACTGAGTTTGAAGGAGGCGTAAAAGTGCCTATGGTTATCAAATGGCAAGGCGTTTTGGATTCTGGCCAGCGTTTTCAGCCTATGGTCAGCTCAATGGATATTTTTTCAACTTCAATGGCGGCAGCAAATACCATTGCGATGCCGGACAGGCCAATAGATGGTGTGAACCTCCTTCCCTTTTTGCAAGAAACTGTTGACGGAGAGCCTCATGAATACCTTTTTTGGCAGCGCGGTATAAGTAAAGCCTTGCGGACCAATGAATGGAAATTATTATTTAACGATAAAACAGGCGACCAGCTTCTTTATAATCTGAAAGCGAACAAATATGAAAATCCTGATGAATTGGATGCAAATTCTGATATTGTTCACCAATTAAAAGATGCCCACGCTTCCTGGCAACTTACTCACGCCAAACCTTTATGGCCGGCTGTTATTTATTACATTGCTGAAAAGGACGGGAAAGAGTATTATTTTGAGCAGTAGGAATTTCATATTCAACAGTTTGAAGTGTACTATACACTAGCTGTTGTACCTAACTTATTTAATTCATCTTCACAAATTTTACAACCTGACATTCAATGTCATATAGGATGTGGATTAAGGGGCGTAGTTTTGCTGAAGATTTGAATGAATAAAGATTAGAAAAGCATAAAAATATAGTAGTTTAGAAGTTA
>DATCTB010000005.1:0-15375 GCA_036568185.1 Bacteroidales bacterium
ATTTCATTTGCATCAAGGACTCGGTTGTACACTCTAAAGTCATCCAAAGATCCTTTCAGAAACGTGGTTGAACTGTTTTCCAATGATCCGATTGTAAATATGCGGGTAGTATTAGAAATATTCTTGCCAGAAAAACTCGAAACATCATAGCTGCCGACACTTGAGCCATCAACATAAAATACAGCATTGCCATCTCTCTTAACTGTTACAGCAACATGATGCCAGGCATTGTCCCTAATATTAACAATATTTGAACTTGCAGAAATTCTGCTTCCCCCATCCCCCATTAAGAAATATAATTTAGAGTTTGACAAAAAAAACCAGTATCCTGCATTTTTTTGCGAACTACCTCCTTTGGCAACTATTGTTGGGTAACTGACTTGCGAAACATCCATTTTTAACCATGTTGCTACTGTAAAATCGTCTTTTCCCATATCTAAAGTTGGGTTTATTCCACATTCTACCCTATCATTTACGCCATCCAGATGAATTGCATTGTTTTTTACTCCATCAACCCAGGTAACCCCGTTTACTAACGTTCCTTGAATATTATTGTCACTACTGTCAATTGCTACAGAGCCAGTTGTCTCGTCAAAAGCCCAATGTCCTATAGGACTTGCGCTATTACCAGGATTAACCAATCGGTACAATTCACCTTCAAGTACTAAGCTAGGGTTTTCAGAAAAATTGTTTGCTTCTTCTAAACTCAATACCCGATTATAAATTGCAAATGTTTGAATAGGACCACTCCAAGTTTCAGTTGAATTTACTCCTCCTATTTGAATTGTCCCAGTTGCATAAATCTTATTATATACTGCAGACGCATCATAGGACAACATAGCAATTCCATCTAAATATGCCTTTAAAACGCCATTTTCCATGGTGAAAACATAATTATGCCATTCTTTATCTAAATAATACTTAGAAAGAACTGGCCTGGCAATTGTACCATCTTCATTCCTAATTGATGGCCTGGTTACAGGTGTAGTTCCACTTGGGTTGAAACCCATATAGAGTTTTGTTATTGATGAACCTACCAGGTTCTGAACAGCATTTGTTGTAATATCGTCCATTTTAGCCCGGCTGATGATAGTGAAGTTTGAAATACCCGCCATTGTCACTCCGGTCTCAATAGAGTTACCAGGCGTATAAATATTTTCCCAATTTCCGGTCGGGGCTGCAGGTTGTTCCTGACCGTTGTAATTATTGCCTGAAACAAGTTGATTTCCAGTTAGAGTCCAATAATTGTTATATAGGTTGTTGTTGGTAAAAGTTAAATTACTATTCCCGGTAAGGTAATTGCGATCTTTATAACCAGAAGATGATTTGATCTTGTAATTATAGATTTCATTATTATCGAAAACAATATTTCCTGAACAATCTTTAATCCAAAAACAGCTTCCTACAAACACGTTATCCTTAAAGTTAATATTACCACCACGATTATCCCAACTTACATAAAAGTCAGAGGTATTTTCGTTTGCAGGTGTGTTATTCAGAATATCAATAGTTTGGAACTGATCAAAAGGTGGACTTGACCAATAGACCAGGCTGTAAACATTACTTTTAAATGTAAATACTCCATTTTGTGTAGAAGGTACCGTATTATAATTTTTTGGTAAATACAAAGTGCCTGAGCCATAGAACTGGTTTCCTTCAACTGTTATTGGCTGAATATCAGTCGCACTTCCGAAGTTGCATGTATTAAATAGGTATGAAATTGTGTTTTCCAAATAGAAATTACTATTAACAATCGTGTACTTATTTGTTGAATTCTCCAGAACAGGAGTTCTCCAAAACATATTAGTAGCCTTGGTACCATTCACTATTGTATAGAAATTACAGTTTGAGAAATAAACCTCTAAATTACCTCTGCCTGCCCCTTCCCTTTCGTTCCAAATGTGGGCTTGGCCATTAGCAATTTCATGCATTTCACAGTTCTCAAAAATAAACGTGCCCCAGTTTCCCTGAGCACCATAAATAATACAATTCTCAAATTTTATCCATTTAGAAGCATGGCTGTCAACCCCATTACTTCCCTCCCAACTTGCCTTAAAATCTGAATTTCTTACAACTGTATTATAAGATGGCTCGTTTGTAAAAGCAATTCCATGTGTAGTAGCTCTACCATATATGCTATCATATACGCAGTTTACATTCAAATCAGGAATAATACCATAAACTCCAAATGTATAATTGTCTTCACCGGCACCAGGTTTTATACATGTTATTTTATTGAAAAACCCATTATATATTGATTTAGTCGATACTCCGGCGTATCCAAGTGGGTTACAGGTAATATTATTTAATTCCACGTCAAATAATTGAGAAACTACCAGTTGATTCATTTTATTTGTCCCTGAAATATTTTCTGAACCAAAATTCAAATTCTTAATTGCAACAGGATACACGTGATAAAACCTAACTGCAGAAATATTTGAAGCAATAAAATCATGTGGAATTGAATCTGTCATTGTGATAGTATTTCCATCAATAGATTGAATTTTAGATAGTAAACCTTTGTAATGATAGTGCCAGCTGCTTCCTCCCATATATTCTTTACCAAAAAGTTCATTGCTTAATAATTCAATACCCATTTGTTCAGTTAAACCTGTTGTGTTGTTTAATACTAAATTTAATTGACCTTCCTGGAGATCGGCAGTAACTGTTTTTGTAGCTACAATACTACCTGTAAATCGAAGGATAGATTCACCAGTGGTCATATCTGGGTATTTTCTAATTATTTTACTCCCACGGCCATCCAGATTTACTTCCCTTAATACTGTATGAAAAATCTGGTTTTTTATATAGTATTGTTTTTCAATCCCTAAAACAGATTTATTGTTTTCTGTTATACCTATTAATTTAAAAAAGAGGTTTAGTGAATTAAAATCATCAGTAGTACCATCACCTACTGCACCTGTCCACTTTGAGTAAACAATGTCTGTAATCCATGTTCCACTTATTATGCTGGTGCTTTTAAAGATTTCATACTCACCAGCAACAATATTTGTCGCTGTTCCTTTTAATGTTCCTGTAACATTAAATTTAGCACTAGCGTCAAAAATGAATGTTTTTCCTGAGGGAATTATGACTGTTCCTTCTATTTTATAATAATCTGAACCACTTGGAATAAATAAGGTGTCACACTTCGTTAAAATACTGTTTAGTGCTGCAGTATTATCTGTGGTATTATCGGCAACCCCTTCAAAAATAGAATAAGTACCAGCCTTCGCGGTTGTTATGTTTAAACAAATTAGCAAAATGATTATTAGTTTTGCAATTTGAAAACACTTGATACTTTTAAAACCCGAGTTTGGTGTTATCTCGGAAACGGCGTTTAGGTTAATAATAAACTTTTCCATTTTAATAAATTTTGTTCGTGAAAAAAACTATAGCAGGTTTTCGAATTTTTTTTGGATTTATTATTATTTCATTTAAATTGTTTACATTTTATTAATATTTAAATAATCTATATTATCTTTTATTATTTTATAATAAATCTAGGTGCAAATTTGTCACTAATTTTAATGCCTGAAAAGAGAGGTAGATGGGGGGCTTTTTACTACCCTAAAAAGTAGATTTAAAATAAGCTGGAAAAACCTATAGTTAAAATAAATAGGCATAAAAAAAAGCTAACTCTTTAAAGTTAGCTCCTTTATAAATAGAAATGCCTGTGAATGCTAGCTGATATAACGAAGCCTGCGAGCTTCCTCAACTACAGCAAGTAATTTGTTTTTATTAAACTTCTTATATAAACTTTTACAATGAAAATCAACAGCATTTTTCGTAATATCCAATATCTCTCCAACTTCTTTTCTTTCATAGCCTTTAGCTAAAATATTCAGAACTTGTTGTTCTCTCTTGGTAAGTCTGGGTCTATTGACGTTTGAGGAAGACTCGATATGCATAAAAAAATCAGGTACTTTCTGCCCTATTAGCCTTCGATCTTCAAGAACAGAATGTATTGTATCAATTAACTCTTGCTTACCACAGTACTTCATTAAGATAGCATCCATTTTATTGTTCCAGGCATTAAATAAAATGGCTGTGTCAGTTTCTCCAGTAAGGGCAATTACTTTTAATTCAGGAAAGTGGTTCTTCAGAACTGGACAGAACTCAACCCCACTCATTTCGGGCATTAATAAATCTAGGAGAACAACGTCAACAGTAACTTTCTGAAGCTTTTCAAGTGCTTCATTTGCAGAATAAGCCCATCCTACTACTTTTATTCCGTTCTTTTCGTCTTCAAAAACAGATTTTAATCCTTCGATTACAACTGGATGGTCATCAACAATAAATATTTTTATCATAAAAAAATGTAGTTTTAAAAATCCGTGAAAGCAGTTTGTGATATAGTTCTTTAAATTATTATAGCATTTAATAAACGTTCTTCCGCTACAAAACTACAAAAACTGACATTACAAAGCAAGGTAGAAAAATGGTAGTTTTTTTACTACCATAAACATGAGGTGTGTATGGCTGTGGAATATTGTAATTAGCTGACTAACTGATTCTTTCTTTGGTCTTTTACCCCAATTGAAAAACTATATTTACTGATTTTTTTTAAAATATTTTTAGTATGAAACTTCACTGCAACCATAGGTAGCTTCAATTTTTTAGCAATTTCCTCGCAACTATTTACTGTCAGCATCAATTGATAGATTTCTTTTTCTTTCAGACTTAACCTGGGTTCATTATTCTTAATAGTTTCTGATTTGTTAAAAAAGTTAGGTATTTTCTTTCCTAATATTCTTTCCCCTTCCATTACTTTTGCAATAGCATTCAGCAGGGCCTTTTTTCCGCAACTTTTCAGTTCTACCCCATCTACGCCGGCCATCCATAAATTATTCAGATAATTTATATCCAGTTCGTTTGTTAATATTACAATTTTCAAGTTGGGGTTTGATTTTTTAATTTTCTCAAAACATAGGTTGGTAATAGATTCATTATTTGATGGATCAAGTAGTAAAACATCCACTTCATGTGTTTCCAGAAATTCCATAGCTTTATTGCATGAACCCGCATTTCCTATAACTCTTATATCACAGTCTGTTTCTTCAAAGATTGCTTTTAGCCCTTTTATAAAAGTGGGTTGTTTGTCTATTATAAATAGATTTACCATATTACTATATTCTAGATTATCAATTCATTTGTTTTACCAAAACCCAAATAAAATTGATTACTTCACAAATGTACTTGTAATAGGGAAGTCAAAAAAGGAAGGTTAATAGGGGGATTTTTACTACTAATAAGGGGAGTAAAATGCTTTTATTATTTAACAATTGAGAGTTTAAGAAATAATTTTGTATTTCCTGGCTTCTGCTAAAAGTAAATGTATCCTGTTCTTATTGAACTTTTTAAAGAGATTTTTGCAATGAAAGTGAACAGCGTCTATTGATAAGAAAAGAGTATCGGCAACTTCTTTCCGGGTACTGCCAGTAGCAAGTAATTTTAGTACTTCTTCTTCACGTTTTGTCAGATTTGGTGCATTTCTTCCGGACGTAGTTTCAATATTGTCAAAAAAGTAAGGTACTTTTTGTCCTATAATTCTCTTGCCTGCCATTACCTCGCGAATGGTTGATACCAATGCTTGTTTACCGCAGTATTTTAACTCAATTGCATCTACCCCGTTCATCCATACTTTATAGAGTAGTGAAGTGTCAGTCTCTCCGGTAAGTATTATAATTTTTTTAGATGGATATTTCTTTTTCAGTATTTCGCTACATTCATATCCTCCCATTTCTGGCATTACCAAATCAAGTAAAATAACATCCGCCTTACTATCTTTAAGTTTCTCAATAGCCTCTTTTCCAGAATTAGCAGATCCAACTACTTCAATATTGTCAATATCTTTTATAAATGCGGAAGAAACACCATCAATAAAAAGTGGGTGATCATCAACTATAAAAATATAAATCATAATATCTCATTAACTTGGTAACTCAATCATGAAAAGGGTTCCCTGGCCTATTTTGGAATCAATTATCAATTTGCCTCCAAGATATTCTACTCTGTGTTTAATATTTTTCATTCCTAAGCCATCTTTACTTTCATTCACATTGAACCCTTCTCCATTGTCTTCAACTGACAAATTTAAACCATCTTCGTGAGAAAGCAACTGAATAAACAAAGAATCTCCTTTTGAATGTTTTATCGCATTATTAATTAACTCAAAAATAAGGTAATACAGATTGATTTCTAATTTTGGTTCCAGGCGCTCTTCAACCTCCAATTCTATATCAACATTAAATCCTGAAGATTGATTTATTGAATGTGCCAGGTTTTGAATTGTTGGAACTAATCCTAACTTTTCAAGCTGAGTTGGCAGCATTCTATGTGATAATCCCCTAACATTCTGGCAGATATCATCAATTGAATTAGTTATTTTTTGATAGTTCGGGTTGTCTTCAATATAGGTATCTACCATAAATTTAAGGGAGCCAAGTTGTGCGCCAAGCCCATCATGTAAGTCCATAGCCAGGCGTTTTCGTTCATTGTCCGTACCTTCCAGTAGTGCATTGGCAATCTCCAAAGATTTACCCTTCTCAACAGACTCGAGTTTGGCAACTGTAAGTGCTGATTTTTGGCTGAAATAAATAATTACGGTCAATAGAATGGCAATTAAAGCTAATGAACCAAACAAAATTGAACGAAATTGATTCAGTTTATTTTCACTTGCCAGTATTTCTTCTTCCTTTTTTTTGGTTTCAAATACAGCTGCTAAGAACAAAGATTCCTGTATTCGCTGATTGTCGGTAAATTTTTCATTAGTTTTAATATTCAAATTTTTATACTCTAATGCCTTTTTAAAATCACCAATTTCTGTAAAATAGTCCGAAAATGAATCATATACTTCAGCTTCCATAGAAACCTGATTCGTAATTATTGACTTTTCTAAAGCTATTTGGAGAGCTATTAATGCACTATCTAAATTTCCTTCATCCATTAATAAATAGGCATAATTATTATACGTAATTGAGAGTAACTTTTGAAATCCTTTTTCCTTTGCCAATTGTATTGATTGAAGATAGTAAGATTTGCTTTTCTTTTTATTACCTATTGACTCTTCTATTAGAGCTTGATTGGTAAGAAAAATTGCTTTCTCATATTGCAGTTGTTGATTATTATTAACAATTTCCTCAGCTAATCTATAATACTTTTGAATGGAATCAGTATCACTGTAACTGTCAGCAAGTAAAATATAGCATTTAAACGCAATAGCAGGATTTGAACTCTTCAAAGCCATGATAATACTTTGATCCAAATATTCAATGCTCATTTCTTCCTCTTTTAAATCCGCATAAGTTTGTCCAATATAAAAATATAAGTCGGATTTTCTTTTAAAGTCATCATCCTGGGCATTCTTCTCCAATTCATCCTGAGCATTAAAAAAGAATTTCAATGCCTCTAAGGGTTGCCCCAATGCTTTATATACAACCCCTCGGTATATTAAAACCTCGGGGCGTTGATCGATTAAATTGTATTTTTCAATTATTTCATTTGCTTGTTCAGTTTTTTCATACGCACTAATAAGTTCACCGGAGAGGATTTCAGAAATGGTTAAATTCAAATATGCTTTTACGAGATAACTCTTATTTTGCATATTTTCTGCGTAAGCAATAGCTTTTTCTCCATAATAATTAACAGAATCTCGATTAACTCCGATAAAAGAATTAGATTGCTCCAATAGTCTCTGAAAATTAGAGTCAGGTGCTTGTGGGTAGAGGTTTATTGTAAAAATAAATCCTAAAAAAATAAGATATCTTGTCTTTAGTTTCTTGATTTGGAACATTTTTAATCCAATTTACCTTGGGTAAAAATAACAACTTATAGATTCATTTACAAATTTCCACACATTAAACTTACTTTATTCTTTACAGAAACAAATAATGAATAATACATAGTTATTTGTGCACTTATTTAATTTAAATATATTGATAATCAATTATAAAAAATCTCAAAAAAAAACCGTTACCTCTCTAAGTAACGGTTTTTGTTAATAAATAAATTTTGTTTTGAATATTAATCTCTATTTTTAATCAACAATCCATACTGACATTTCGCTATTTTCCATTACCTGGATAACAGTTACGCCCCATTCCCTTTCGTCTACTTCAACATTAAGAATTTCATTTTCGTATACACTGTATGGTCCATAAACATCCTGGCCATCTAATGAATACAACTCGACGATTGCAATAACAGCGTTGGGAGAAGTTGGAGGATTCTGTGTTTCCACATCAACTTGAGCTGTTCTTCTAGCTCTGTCACCTTTAGGATTTTTTTTGAAAACTTGTATTGGTTCCTGAAAGTTTGTGTTTTGTGATACCGGCACATCATAGGCTGGTATTGAATAATTTTGAACGTTTGACTTAAAAGTCTGTGCGTTTGCTTGTGGTAAAGCAGCCATTGCTACAAAGGCTACTAAAATTGAAATGATTAGATTTTTCATGGGTCTTTTTTTGTTACAAATGTATGGTAGGTTTTGCCATTGCACAAGGTAGGTAAATGGGTGTTTTTATACTACCATAAAAGGTAGTATTTTTCCTACGTTTTTTACTGTAATCCTTTTATACCATGCTTTGCCGTTTTATAAAATTTGATTTTCTGTTTTTTTTTATAATTTGCTAAGATAATTGCTTTAACAATTGATTTCTATCGTTTTACAACAAAGTACTAACAATTTGCATTTGATAAAATTTGATTTCTGATGGTAGTATTGCAACATTATAAACAATACTATACCATTTATTGAAAAATAATAAATTGAGATGAATGAGGAATTATTCAATAGTTTTTCGCTCAATATATTCAGTATAATTCTTTATTAAAGGCTTATAATTTTCTTTATATAACCTGGAAGTTATCATATAATCAGCAGTTGCTCTGTTACAGGCAGTTGGTACATTATACAAAACAACTATTCGCAACAGAGCTTTAACATCAACGTCATGCGGTTGAGGCTGCATTGGATCCCAAAGAAATATTACCAAATCAATCAATCCTTCTGTAATCATTGCACCCAATTGCTGATCACCGCCAAGCGGTCCTGACTTTAATTTTGTAATATCGTACTTTAACTTTTCATTTTTCAATAATTTCCTGTTTATGGCTTGCTCGACTAATTTACCAGTTGTCCCGGTACAGATAAGTTTAAAGTCTATCAAATGCTTGTAATTGTATTCAACCCACTCTATCAAATCTTGTTTTCTATGATCGTGTGCTACCAATGCTATTGTTTTCATATTTTTTTTTAGCAAAAATAATTTATCTGGCTTTATTCTAAAAAAAAAGACCTCAAACAATTGAGGTCTTTTCATGATGTTTTGAATTGTCTATATTAACTTACGCTAATTTTACATTAACGGCGTTTAATCCTTTTCTACCTTCTTTCAATTCGAATGTAACTTCATCATTTTCCTTAACTTCGTCCATTAGGCCCGAAGCGTGAACAAAATACTCATTTTCTGACTCGGAATCTTTTATGAAACCGAAGCCTTTAGATTCATTAAAGAACTTTACTTTACCTTTTTTCATTGTAATATTATTGTTAAAAATTTGCGCAAAGATAATTATTTTCTTAAACAAGAAGAATCCCTTGTAAAATAAAATCTTGATAATTAGTGTTATACCTTAGGGAATAAGGAGTACATAGAAATAATCTTTTCTTAAAAAATGGTTTATCCTTTAAGTAATTCAATTATACAACCTTATAAATAAGTGAATTAACGTTCATGCCTGCTCCAACTGATGCAAAAACTATGCAGTCCCCAATTTCACATTGCTTGCTATCAATTTTACCTTTTTTTATGAGATTATATAATATAGGTAATGTAGCTACCGAATTATTCCCCAATTTATTAATTGTCATTGGCATAATGCCTTTGGGTATGTGTTTTTCGTGATAAAGCTTAAATAAGCGGCTAAGCATAGCTTCGTCCATTTTTGCATTAGCCTGGTGAATCAGCACCTTTTTAATATCCTTCAAAGTAAGTCCGGCTTTGTCTATACTGTCTTTAATCAATTGGGGAACAGTCATTAAAGCATACTCATATAGTTTGCGGCCATTCATTTTCAAAAACAGATCATTTCCTTCATAATTAGGGTTAAATGATTTATCCATCCAGAGCATAAAAGCATGGTTAATAGTATCTGTCCTGGTTTTGTGCGCTAACACACCAACTGGCTCTTCACTTTCAATGGCTTCAAGAATAATGGCTCCGGCTCCGTCGGAATAAATCATACTATCACGGTCATGCGGGTCACTAATTCTTGATAAAGTTTCTGTTCCAATTATCAGTGCTCGTTTTATATCGCCGGCCTTAATAAAATAATGTGCATGAATTACTCCCTGTAACCAGCCGGCACAGCCAAATGGTAAATCATAAGCTACCGTAAATGGATTTTCAATTCCTAATTTAAATTTTATCCTGGAAGCCAAAGATGGTACCATGTCTGAACGTCGGTTCCCTGCCAGTACATCGCCAAAATTATGAGCAACGATTATATAATCGAGGGTTTCTCTGTCTATTCCGCTAGTTTCTAATGCATCAAGTGCTGCGAAATAACCAATATCAGAGGCATTCAGGTTGTCAGGCACATATCTTCTTTCTTCAATATCAGTGATTTGCCTGAATTTTTCAACAGTATCGTCGTTTGCTTTTTCTGAAAGTATGCCATCATTATCATAAAATTCACTTTCTAAAAAGTCACGGTTTTTAACCACAATTTCTGGAATATAGCTTCCACTCCCAGCAATTACAGAGCATATTTTTCTGTTCATTTGATTTCTTGTAAAATATTAAAATTCAACAAATTAATTTCTTTGAAAATGTGATTTTCTTAATCTTTTTTTATTTTATCAGAAAATATTTTTTCAAACTTCTTAACTTTTGGGGTAATTACATAATTGCAGTAAGAATTGGAAGGGTTGTTTTCGTAATAATCAATATGATAACTTTCTGCTTTATAGAATTTTGTGAAAGGGCTTATTTCGGTTACAATCGGGTTATTCCAAATTTTTGATGTTTCAAGTTGTTCTTTATAATATTCTGCCAGTTTCTTTTGATTAGCATCGTGGTAAAAGATAACAGATCTATACTGAGTGCCTACATCAGCGCCTTGCCTGTTCAGTGTTGTCGGGTCGTGTGTTTGCCAGAATACTTCAAGTAATTCGTCATAACTAATCATATCTGGCTGGTAAACTATTTGCACAACTTCGGCGTAACCCGATTTTCCGCTGCAAACCAGTTCGTAATCCGGATTTGGAATCGTGCCACCTGAATAACCGGGCATAACAGAAGCAACTCCATTTAGCCTGTCAAATATCGCCTCGGTACACCAGAAACAACCAGTTCCAAAGGTGGCAGTGTCATAAAGTTTAATATTCTTCATAGAATTTTGGCCAACGATGGTTTGAGTAAATACAGTTACGCATAGAAAAAAAAGTAGATTTTGTAAAGAACGCATATTTCAGAATAAATTAAAGCATTATTAGTCGTTTACCATAAATCAATTCTTCAATATCGGGAGGTGGTCCCAGAAATTTATCACGAAAACCATTCATTTCATCAATTGTTTTTTCAGACAATAGAACTGACATTTCATTTAATGCAGCCTCTCCTATAACCATTGGTGGCATATTCAAAACCATTTTATTGCCGTTAAACTGGGCAACTACCTGGTACTCCTTCATTTCTTTTATTGTGTTTCCAGTGAAAAAACATTTGGACAACCAATCTACCAGATTAAAATCACTTGGGTTGATAAAGATTGGCTCCTTCATTTTTCTATGAATCGTTTCGGAATAATACTTCTGTAAATTTAATTTTGACTCTTCCGACATTAGTTCCTGCATTTTTAAATGACAGTCTGAACAAATCGCAAACTCATAAACGGTTGAATAAAAATCATAACCTTTGTAAGTCTTAAGTGCTTTTTCAATAATATAAGATGTTCCGCTTACCAGTAAATACTTATTGCACACCAGGCAGTTTTCGAAAGGCTTGCCTTCCGAATCTGAGTAGAACTGATTAGGAATTTCTATTGTAAATTCTCTTTCTGGCATAATTGTTTTTTTCAAAACGATAACAAAGATAAACAGAATTATACAGATTTGCAGAGAAAGCCGAGAGCAAATGCCACTATTCAGTTTTTATACAAATAATAATGCACTTATCTATCAACTCAGACAAGTTGAGGTTTATAATAGTTGCTAATGAAAAATTAAAAAAGGGAAAATATATTTCCAGGAAATGTTAGCCGTTTTGATTAGTATTGATAAAGTTTTCAATAACCTAAGAAAGGAATTGCTATTTTTGGCTAAAATATTATAAAATTGAGTTTTTTCTTCGTTGATATTCACCTGGTAGATCTGATTGACATTCTGCTGGTAGCTGTGCTTCTGTTTACCTTGTACAAGTTGTTGAAAGGTACTGTTGCAATAAATATTTCACTGGGTTTAGCTTCACTATTCATTTTATGGAAAGTTGTTAATGCTATGCAGATGGAGCTTTTGTCGCAGATTCTGGGTGCGTTCATAAGTGTTGGTTTAGTGGCTTTAATAATAATTTTTCAGCCAGAAATCAGGCAGTTTTTACTAACCCTCGGGACAACCAGGTTTTTTAACAGAAATTCCCGATTCTCATTTGTCAGGTCTTTTTTTGCAGAAACAATTGAATTTGATGTGGATGCAGTGGTTGCCGCCTGTAAGAAAATGTCGGAAACCAAAGAAGGGGCATTAATTGTAATTACCCGCCAAAATGAGTTACTTCAATATATAAACACAGGCCAGGAATTAAATGCAATAATTTCAGCACACCTTATTGAGAATATATTCTTTAAAAACAGCCCATTGCATGATGGCGCCATGATAATCAGCCACAATTATATTAAAGCAGCTGCTTGTATTTTGCCCGTTACCAAGAGAAAAATTGAAGGAAACGTTGGCCTGCGTCACCGTGCGGCCATTGGAATTACTGAAATTTCAGATGCAATTGCAATTGTTGTTTCCGAAGAAACGGGCATGATTTCATATTGCTTAAAGGGAGAACTTGAATACGATATTCAGCCGCGAAATTTGCAGGAAAAACTTATAAGTGATTTAGAATTGCAATAATTTATTTTAGCAATTCCAACATTTTCTTTCCAATATCTGCAGGCGAATCAATCACGTGAATACCACATTCCGCCATAATTTCTTTTTTAGCTTCAGCAGTATCGGCTTTCCCACCAATAATTGCACCGGCATGGCCCATAGTGCGGCCTTTTGGAGCAGTAGCACCGGCAATAAACCCAACCACTGGTTTGGTTCCATGCTCCTTAATCCAATAAGCAGCGTCAGCTTCCATGTTTCCGCCAATTTCACCAATCATCACAATGCCTTCCGTTTTTGGGTCATTCATAAACAATTCAACTGCGTCGCGGGTTGTTGTTCCGATAATAGGGTCACCACCAATTCCAATAGCAGTAGTTTGTCCCAGGCCAGCTTTTGTAAGTTGGTCAACAGCCTCATAAGTTAAAGTTCCTGATCGGGAGACGATTCCTACCCTACCCTTCTTATGTATGAAACCAGGCATAATACCGACTTTGGCTTCACCAGGAGTAATTACGCCCGGACAATTGGGCCCGATAAGCCTCGATTTCCTTCCTTTAAGATATTCTTTCACTTTCACCATATCTTCAGTAGGTATTCCTTCTGTAATGCAAACTATGACTGCAATTCCTGCTTCGGCAGCTTCCATGATAGCGTCAGCGGCAAAAGCTGGCGGAACAAAAATGATGGAAACATTTGCCCCTTTTTTTTCAACTGCTTCACTAACGGTATTAAAAACAGGCTTGTCAAGGTGCATCTGTCCACCTTTTCCGGGTGTAACTCCACCAATTACATTAGTACCATAATCTATCATTTGACTTGCATGAAAAGTCCCTTCGCTGCCGGTAAAACCCTGGACAACTACTTTTGAATCTTTGTTTACGAGAACACTCATTATAAATTTGCTTGGTTATTTAAGAGAATTAAAATTGAAGTTTCAAAGGTAATATCTTTTATTTATTGGCGTATCTTTAACTGCTTTTTTTGAAACAGTTTAATTTTAATAAAGATTAATGAATAAATACAACTCTTTTTATTCTGGAAAAGACACTATTTGCGCAATCGCTACTCCTCAGGGAACCGGTGCCATTGCTGTCATCAGGCTTTCCGGCCCCGAAAGTCTTCAAATTGCTTTCCAGTTTTTTAAACCAACTAATTCGGCTATCTCAGTTTTAAGTATTGAATCTCATAAACTTTATTTTGGAAAAATTATTTTTGAAAAAGTATTAATTGACGAAGTGCTTCTTAGTTATTTCAAAGCTCCTGCTTCCTACACAGGAGAGGATGTGGTTGAAATTTCATGTCATGGTTCTGAATTTGTTCAACAAAAAATTATTGAAATATTATTAATAAAAGGTGCCCGTTCAGCTAATCCTGGTGAATTCACCATGCGTGCTTTTTTAAACAGGAAACTCGACCTTTCACAAGCCGAAGCTGTAGCCGACCTGATTGCTTCCCAATCGAAAATGGCGCATCAACTGGCTATAAACCAAATGCGGGGTGGGTTCTCTGATAAAATTAAAGATTTAAGGACTAAACTTTTAAACTTTGCTTCACTTATCGAGCTAGAACTTGATTTTAGTGAAGAGGATGTTGAGTTTGCTGACAGAAAGCAAATGAAAAGTTTCGTTTCTGAACTTAAAAATGAACTGACATATTTAATTGATTCCTTCAAAATTGGAAATGTAATTAAAAAGGGAATTCCTGTAGCCATTATTGGGAAACCGAATGTGGGAAAGTCAACTTTGTTGAATGCTATTTTGAATGAAGAAAAAGCAATTGTTTCCGAAATACCCGGCACAACCCGCGATTTTATTGAAGACACAATAATTATAGATGGTTATGCTTTCCGCTTTATTGACACTGCAGGTTTACGACATTCTGATGATTTAGTTGAAAATCTTGGAATACAGCGCACATACGATAAAATTGGTCAAGCAACGCTTATTTTGTATGTTTTCGATATTAGCGATACTGACAAAAACCAGGTGAGTGAAATAATTAAGGAATTTAAGCATTATATTGAGGACGAAAACAAATATTTTATCCTGGTTGGAAATAAAATTGACCAACTAAGCGATTTGCCAACCCACTTAAAGGAGATTCTTGAATTGGACACTCTTTTTGTTTCCGCAAAGCGAAAAGAAAATATCCATTTACTTGCAAAAACTTTGGTGAGTAAGGTGAAAAACAAATCAATTGTTAGCGACGTGATGGTTAGCAACACCAGGCATTATGATGCGCTTCAAAATTCATTGAAGGCTATTTTACAAGTTGAA
>DATCTB010000006.1:0-5060 GCA_036568185.1 Bacteroidales bacterium
TTTTTCTTCGTGTGCACCGGTGAATGAGCCCTTTTTATGTCCAAAAAATTCACTTTCGAACAAACTTTCAGGTATAGCAGAGCAGTTTACAGAGTAAAATGTTTGCTTATTTCGTTTACTCATATAATGAATGCCGTGAGCGACCAGTTCTTTGCCGGTACCACTTTCGCCCAGAATAAGGACAGACGTGTTGGGAGCAGCCGCTACCCTCGCCATTTTTTCTTTCAATTTCTTCATCGATTTGCTGTCGCCCAGCAATTGGCTTCCGATATTCTCAAGCAACTTTGCTGAAAGCACTTCGAGGTCATTTTCTGCAGTTTTTAATTTATTATTCACCTCAATAAAACGGTGTGTACGTAAGATTGCATTGTTAATATCGAGCAATCGGAAAGGTTTTTGGAAATAATCGGTGGCACCTTTGCGCATGGCCTCAATTACCGTATTCATATCACCATGGCCTGAAATCATAATCACTTCAATGTCGGGCCATTTTTGCTTCACTTGTTCAAGAATATCCAGCCCACTTGTTTTTGGAAGTTTTATATCCAAAATAATTATATCAATGGAGGTTTCTTCCAACACTTCAAACACTCCGGCTGCATTTGCCGATGTAAATACGTTGTATCCTTTGCTTGTAAGAAACTCGCCTATTTCTTCCAGCACGCGGGTTTCATCATCAACAACCAAAATATTAAGGTTCTTCGTGCTCATTTTCTTTCAGGGTTTTAAGTGGAAGTTCAATTGTGATTTTAGTAAATTCATTTACAATACTATTAACTTTTATACTGCCTTTCATCTCATTAATGATGGCGTAAGAAATAGACAAACCAAGCCCGGTTCCTTTTTCTTCATCTTTGGTAGTAAAAAAAGGATTGAAAATATTGGCCAATATATTTTTTTCAATTCCCGTCCCGTTGTCCGATACTTCCAGGATTGCAAGGTTGTTATCTTTTCTGCAACTAACACTAATTTCTTTCTCATATCCATTTCCGATATTTCTTTTTGCTTTTTCTTCAACTGCATATTTCGAGTTGGATAACAAATTTAATATAACCTGTTCTAATTTATATTGGTTTCCAAAAGTAGTAACTTCCTCAGCATCGATATCAATATTTAAATGAACATTGTGATCGGTAAATTGTATCCTAATCATAGAAAGGGCATTTCTAATTACGTCATTTACTGAAATTTCAGATTCATTACCAACCTGCTGGTCACGCGAAAAAATCCTGACATGCTCAATAATATTCCTGATTCGGTCAATATCTTTAAACAGTGTATGAATTTTTTTAGAAATATAATCTTCGTTTAATTTTTGGTCGGAAATCATCATCAGCATGTTGTCAAGTCCCATTGAAATGCTAACCAAAGGTTGGTTTATTTCGTGGGCCAGGCCAGCTGATAGCTCGCCCATAGATTCAAGTTTCGATTTTTGAACGAGCAATTGGCGCTGGTGTTCAACTCGCCTGATTTCGTTGTCAATCCTATTTTCAAGGCTTGAATTCAGTTGCTGTAACTCCTGCTCTGCTTTTTTACGCAGCGAAATATTGGAGGCAAATACTAAGTAGGCGGGTTCGCCGTACCAACTTATCAGTTTTGGTTTCAATTCAAGCCATTTGCTTTTTCTATTTGCAGTAATAACTTGAATTTCAAAAGTTTCTTTTGAAGCTTCTTCAGTTTCTTTGTTAAGTTTTTCGCTAACAATTGATTTAAACCTTTTTGGTACCAATTCGCTTAATTCACGGCCAATCAGGTTTCTGGGAATATCTTCGAAAATCTCAATCATTGCAGGGTTTGTCATGGTAATTTTTCCTCCCTGCATCAAAAGGATACCGTAGCTGGCATGTTCGTAAATCAATCTGTATTTTTCCTCGCTGTCTTTTAATAATGCTTCAGCTATGCTGCGCTCAAACACCTCAATTTCAAGCTCACTGGTACGCTCTTTGACGCGTTGCTCCAGATTCTGGTTGAGTTTAATTAGTTCATCATCAAGCTGCTTGCGGTAAATTGCTGCTCCCAAATTAAAGGCCAGAGATTTTAGGGCACTTAATTCAGAATCAATCCAAATTCTTTCCGACCGACAATCATCCAGGCCAACAAATCCCCACCATTCATTGTTGACAGTAATTGGAAACACCAAAAGTGAACGAATGTCTTGCATTTTCATCATTGCTTGACCATGTTCTGTAAAATCAGATACAACGCCAGAAAAATAGCCTTTTTCGCGCAGAGAATCTCCCCACCCTTCAAAACCCTCACCACTGAGGGAAACCTTTCTTATTTCAGGAATGTCCTTCGATGCTTTAATTCCTTCTGCAACCCATTCATAAATCCGTAATGTATAATTTTTCTCTTTTTGTTTAAAGCTTTGATAAATGTAAACCCGCGATGCTTTTGTAGCTTGGCCAATTAGCGCGAGGGCTTCATTTGCAGTTTTTTCATTAAAGCCTGATCTAAAAAAGTAGGTCGTTGCCTGCGAAACAGAGTGTAAAATCAAACTACTTTTATCATTTTCCTTTTCAGCAAAACGCCGTCTTTTTTCTTCCAATTCAAGCCTTAACTGAAGGTTTTTGGAAGCCAGTTGTTCCTTAACAACTTTTACTAGCTTATCTTTTTTTACAGGTTTTAATAAAACAGATTTAATATCCAGTTCGAGGGCATCGATGATCAAGCGAGAATCAGATGGATCTGCAGTAAGTATAAACCTAACTGAGGGCTCGATTTGTTGAATTTGCTTAACAAATTCGAAATCTCCAGATTGGCAAATTCGGATGCTGGATAAAATTAATTTTGGATTTTGTTTTGGGAATAATTCAAATGCTGATTTGCAATTTTCGACGGTCAGAATATTCAATTCCAAAGATGAAAGGGCCTGCAAGTACTTTTTCGTTAGAACAGGGTTTTCTTCAATAATCAAAATATTCAAATTTGCTTTTTCCATGATCCCGGCCTATTTGAATTTTTTTTCACCTGCTAAAATAGCTATTTCCAACCAATTCTCGCTCGGTACCAAGGGGCATGACCAACGTTTGTTGTAGGCGCAATAAGGATTGTAAGCCGTATTAAAGTCGAGTAAAACTGAATCACTTTCGGGTATTAAAATATCAAAATAACGGCCAGCCTCATAGGTTTGTTTGCCATTTGTAGCATCGCGGAAAGGAATGAACAAGGTATTTCCGTACGCGGGGTCATCTTTGTAGTCAACATTTTGAAAAACAGCTAAATGGCAAAGTGTGTCTTTTAGTTTAAAATCAACAAAGCCATATACACGGTAATTGGGCAACCTGCTGGTTGTAGTCGCCATTTTGAAAACAGGCATTGATGTGTCGAGCGAAAAAACTGCCGACACAAGGTAGTCTTCATCGATAGTAAAATAGTTAAGTCCTTCAAAAGTAGCAATATCTGATGCTTTCAAAGGGGAAGAAAGGCTGTCAGAGAATTCTAAATCTTTTATAATGCGCTGGCTGTTAATTTCATTGATGTATGCTTCGTTAATAACTTTCTTTTCAACAGAATTACAAGCTACCGCGAAAAAAAACAATAAAATAGGCGAAATCCTTAGAAGTTGTTGTTGCATGGTTTAAGGTGCTGATTGTTGAATAATTATATAGCAGGTTTATTACTTTTGTCAAAAATAGTAAATAGAATGGAATTATCCCACATAAGAAAGGATTTTGGGCTTCACAGGCTGATTGAAAGTGAAATGCCCGGTGATCCAATTTCATTTCTGAAAACCTGGTTGAAGGAAGTTAGCTTGAAGGAAGTCCCTGATTTCAACGCCATGGTTTTATCTACAGTCGGAAAAAACAACAAGCCCTCGTCGCGCATTGTTTTGTTGAAAGAAATTACAGAAAAAGGACAGCTTGTTTTTTTTACAAATTATGATAGCCGGAAAGGGAATGAAATTTCAGGCAATAAGCAGGTTGCGTTAAATTTTTTCTGGCCAGTAATGGAAAGGCAGGTGAGGGTTGAAGGCACGGTGAGTAAAGTTTCGCGTGAACAATCGAAAGCCTATTTCGATTCCCGGCCGCTTGAAAGCCGCATTAGTGCAATTCTTTCGCCACAAAGTAAGGAAATTGAAAGCCTTGATGAATTTCGTTCTAAAGCTAAAGAGATGTTGCAAATCCAGAGAGATTTGAAAATCCCTGAGAACTGGGGTGGTTATTCCGTTTCACCTGAGTTTTATGAATTCTGGCAAGGTGGACGGGATCGTTTGCACGATCGGATTACCTATACATTGAAAAATAGTGACTGGAAAATGGCGCGTTTGGCACCGTAAATTAGACTATTCTGTTTCTGTTTTTAAAGCTATACCGTTCATTTCTTTGACAAATGCGTCAATTTCGGCATCGCTAAAATTCTTTTCTCTGGCTGCTTCTTCAAGAGTTCCCCAAACGGGTTCGCCACACATAATACACCTGATTCCTTTTTCCATTAAATACCTGACTGAGAAGGGGAATTGTTCCACCAGGTCTTCAATTTGAATGTCTCTTACAATTTGCTTTTTCATTTTTCTAATAAAAATTAAAGTATAAAACTATCAAAAAAAAAACGGTCTTACAAATGTAAAACCGTTTTGGAGTTCTTAATAGAAAAAAACCCTTAGATAAAACGAGAAAAAGCTAATTATTAATAATTGCCCCTGCGGTGATCTCCACCTCTTCCACCGCCGCCGTGACCGCGATTGTCTCTTCTATCTCCGTCTTTTCTCTCTTCAGATTTGTTTACAATAATAGCTCTACCGCCAACTTCAGTGCCATTCAGCTCTTCAATTGCTTTCTTAGCTTCGTCGTCATTAGGCATTTCTACAAATCCAAAGCCTCTGCTTCTTCCTGTAAATTTATCGGTAATGATTTTAACTGATTCAACTTCGCCATAAGTTTCAAAATGTTCCCTTAATTCGGATTCGTCCATGCGAAAGGGAAGGCTGCCACAAAAAATGTTCATGATAATGTATTGATTAGATGATTAAAATTTGGGTAAAAGTAAGCCTTATTTGCGTTGAAATGTAAAAACTTGGATAATAATCATGAATTTGATGCAAATAATTTATTGAAAGC
>DATCTB010000007.1:0-3083 GCA_036568185.1 Bacteroidales bacterium
TTTTGTACTATCACAAAACATCAAAATTAAAGACCTATATGTATTGATAATTTTTTCACAGTTAAACCTAAACACTGATCTTTGCTGAAGAATTTAAATAGTTACATTTTTCAATACATTAAAATAAGTTTCTATGAAACAAGCAATTTTTACACTGGCCAGATTGATTTTATTCGCAGCCTGTATTTCTTTTGTAACATCAAGCTGTAATAAAGAAGGGAAAGATGATCCTCAACCTTTAAGTTATGCTTCCTGCGAAGGTTGCCACACTGATTATGCTCACTTGCAACAGGTGTATTCACCCGACACAGCCGCCCCAGCAGGTGGTTGCGGAGGAGAAGCACCTCATTATGAACCTTACGACAGGGTTTATATGGGAGGCGATGGATTTAACGAGTACAAATTATCGGGCCATTACGAAATTGGCTGTGTTGGCTGCCACAATGGAACGGATAACACTGATGACAAGACTTTAGCTCACTCAGGTGACTTTATATCTCACCCATCATCAGCAGCCGATGAAAAATGTGCCTCGTGTCATGCTACTATTGTTGAAAATTTCAAAACAAGTATTCATAATGGAACTGGACAAAAAAGAAAAGTTACAATGCGCAGTGGCTTGAGCGGTCCTGATGATTTTTCACAGTTGCCGGCTCACCAAATTGAAGGTTATACTGCCAATTGCGCAACCTGCCATGGCACTTGCGGAAATTGCCACGTAGTTCGCCCTCCGATTGGTGGCGGTGGTTTGGCACAAGGCCATGCATTCAGAAAAAATCCTGATATGGTAACTGTTTGCGTTACTTGCCACGTTTCACGAGGTGGGCATGCTTATCTCGGAGTTGCTGCAGGAACCCAACCCGATGTGCATTTAACAAAAATGGGGTTTGAGTGTGTGGATTGCCACAGCGGTGCTGAATTGCATGGAGATGGCGTTAAAGTTGATCAACGCTATGCTTATACAAAATTGCCAAAATGCGGCACTTGCCACACAAACATAGGTTCGAGCAATATGTATCATACGATGCATATGGACGATTTTAATTGCCAGGTCTGTCACTCGCAGGATTATAACAATTGCGGCAGTTGCCATATTCATGGCGATGGTGCAAGAGTTCCATCCTATATGGACTTTAAAATAGCGCAGAACCCGCTTCCAACAATTAAAACTGGCTTCAAATTCACTTTGGTTCGCCGCACTCTGGCAGCACCAGATAACTGGGAAAAATATGGAGTGAATGAATATGCAAATTTCAATGCCTTCCCAACATATAATTATACCTCTCCTCACAATATTTTGAGGTGGACTTCAAGAACAACAGTTGATGCTGGCAGATCTTGCAGTTCGAATTGCCATGTGCGCAATGAAGGTGGCGAATTGGTGAATAAAGATTTGTATTTATTCCAATCTGATTTGCTTGATTGGGAAATTGGAGCAACTTCTGGAATTACTGTTGATGGAGAATTACCTGAATCGTGGACCGATTAAAAAAATAGAATCATTCAATAATAAAATAATGTTAAATAATAAAAAAAATCAAACTATGTTTAAGACAAAATTTCTGATGCTCAGCATCTTAGCTTTAACCATCATGGTATCTTCATGTAATAAAGATGAAGATCCGCCAGTAGCGATTAACGAATCTGAAGTATTGGCAACCTATCTGGAGTCAACAAATTCACCTGCCGGTAAGGATTATGTAAATACTGATATGCCTTCAATTATGTCAGCTACTGAGGTTAAAACACTGAATGAAACTGGCCAGGTTTATATCATTGATATAAGGGCTGAAGCTGATTTCAATACAGGCCATATTAAAAATGCTCATCTTGTTGCATTTGCCGACTTGTTATCTCATGTTAAAAGCATCAACATGGCAAATTACACCAAAGTTGCGATTGTATGCTATACCGGACAGACTGCTGGATACGGCACAACTTTGCTTCGCTTGATGGGTTACGACAAAGTTTTTTCAATGAAATGGGGAATGTGCTCCTGGAATGAAGCATTCGCCGGAAAATGGAACACTGCCGTAGCCAATGGAAATGCTTTTGCAAGTCAATTCACAGCCGCAGTTACGGCTAAAGGTGCTGCTGGCGAAATGCCAGTTCTTTCTACAGGAAAAACAACCGGTCAGGAAATTCTGGAAGCTCGTGTTGACGCTTTGTTAACTGAAGGTTTCTCAAATGCAACCGTTACCAACGCAACTGTTTTTGGTGCTCTTACAAATTATTACATAGTCAATTACTGGCCAGATGCTCAATATCTTGATCCTGGTCATATTCCTGGAGCTATGCAATATACACCTAAGGAATCGCTGAAATTATCGGTTGATTTAAAAACCCTGCCAACCAACAAAACAATAGCTTCTTATTGTTACACAGGACAAACCAGTGCTTTCCTGACAGCTTATCTTCGCCTGTTGGGATATGATGCAAAAACAATTTTGTATGGCACCAATGCCATGATTTATGACCAAATGGTTGCTAAAAACATGACCACCTGGAGTGCTTCACAAATTATGGGTTACGAATACGAATAAAAAAAGTTTCATATGATGTTTTGCCCAGGCTGTTTCTTCGGGAGCAGCCTGGTTTTTTTTGTGAATATTTCCAAGTAAATAAAATTCCCGCAGAAATGGCCCGTTTCTTAACTTTGCAACCGATTTTACAAAAAAGAAAAAATTTGAAACAATACCTATCTAACCTGGGAGTTAAAATCAAGCTGTTTTATCCGCTGTTTATTGGTTTTTTAGTGATAATAACTCTTATCAGCGTTGTGCTCGTCAACAAATACAACCAGGTTGTTTACCGATTAGCTGAAGAAAACCTGCAGCTTGAAGTGCAGACTGTGAAAAAAATGTTCGAACGCGAAAGGGAATTGAAACTTGCTAAAGTAAAATCAGATTTGCGCACAGCGAATAAATTATTTTACGAACAGGAAATAGATTTTTTACCAAAAAAAATAAGCGTTTCTGCTGAAAATCAAATTACAGGAAAGTTTCATTCTGCGTATCTTCAGGTTTTGAAAGTAAATGGAAACGAAATTTATGGTTCCCAGGAATTTCCTGAAATGACACACC
>DATCTB010000008.1:0-11305 GCA_036568185.1 Bacteroidales bacterium
TTTCTGGGAACTTTTTGGTAAAAAACATAAAATCAACATTATTGACACTCCCGGCCACGTTGACTTTACAGTTGAAGTTGAGCGCTCATTAAGGGTTCTTGACGGAGCTGTTGCGCTTTTCTGTGCTGTTGGCGGTGTTGAACCACAATCAGAAACGGTTTGGAGGCAAGCAGATAAATATAAAGTGCCACGTATCAGTTTTGTTAACAAAATGGACAGGGCAGGTGCTGACTTTTTTGGTGTTATTGATCAAATCAAAGCAAGGCTTGGTGGCAACCCAGTACCAATTCAGATTCCTATTGGAGCTGAAGATGATTTTCAGGGAGTTGTTGACCTGGTAAAAGATAAAGCATTTACTTGGGATGATACCGACAAAGGACTGACTATTGTTGAGATTCCGATTCCAGCTGACCTGGACGAAATTGCACAGCAATACAGGATGAAATTAATTGAGGGTGTTGCTGAGGAAAGAGACGAGTTACTGGAAAAATTTATGGATGATCCACATTCAATTACTGAAGAGGAGATGATCGGGGTAATTCGTGAAGCTACACTGGGTATGAAAATTACACCAGTAATGTGTGGTTCAGCTTTTAAAAATAAAGGCGTTCAAATGTTGCTGAATGCAATTATAGAATTTTTACCCAGCCCTCTAGATATTCCACCGGTTACCGGAATCAATCCGAGAACTGACAAGGAAGAGGTTAGAAAACCAGATCCGAATGATCATTTCAGCGCATTGGCATTTAAAATTGCAACTGACCCTTACGTTGGCAGGTTGGCATTTTTCAGAGTTTATTCTGGAACTTTAACTGCCGGTTCCTATGTAATCAATACTTCTACCGGAAAGAAAGAAAGAATCAGCCGCATCATGCAAATGCACGCCAATAAGCAGGAACCGATGGATAAAATCGAAGCCGGTGATATTGGTGCAGCAGTTGGTTTTAAAACTATCCGCACTGGCGATACGCTTACAGACGAAAAACATGAAATTGTTCTCGAATCTATCGTTTTCCCAGAACCAGTTATCAGTATTGCAATTGAGCCTAAGACTCAGAAAGAAATTGATAAAATGAATATGGCTTTAGCCAAATTGGCTGAGGAAGATCCAACGTTCAAAGTAAGAACTGACGAAGATTCAGGCCAAATCATTATTTCAGGAATGGGCGAATTGCACCTCGATATTTTGATTGATAGGTTGAAGCGCGAATTTAACGTTGAATGCAATGTAGGCCAGCCACAGGTAGCTTATAAAGAAGCTATTCTTGGAACGGCACAACATAAAGAAGTTTATAAAAAACAAACCGGTGGTCGTGGAAAATTTGCTGACATTCAATTTGAATTGAGCCCGGCAGATGAAGGACAAACAGGATTACAGTTTGTTGATGAGATAAAAGGCGGAAATATTCCAAGAGAATATATTCCAGCCATCAGAAAAGGATTTGCTGAAGCCATGAACAATGGAGTTTTGGCAGGTTACCAGCTTGAAAGCATGAAGGTTCGTTTAATTGACGGATCATTTCACGCTGTTGACTCAGACGCATTATCGTTTGAAATGGCAGCCAAAATTGGTTTTAAAGCTGCCGCGAAAAAAGCAAATTCAGTATTGCTTGAGCCTATTATGAAAGTTGAAGTGGTTACCCCGGATGATTATTTGGGAGATGTAACCGGCGACCTGAACAAAAGGCGTGCTATGCTTGAAGACGTTACTGCAAAGGTAGGTTTCCAGGTTATTAAAGCCAAAGTACCATTGTCAGAAATGTTTGGATATGTTACTTCACTGAGGACATTGTCATCAGGAAGAGCAACTTCAACCATGGAATTCAGCCATTTCCAGCAGGCACCTGAATCAATAGCCACAGCAGTAATAAACAAGATCAAAGGAATATAGTTTAAATTATAAATAAAGTGAGCCAGAAAATTAGAATTAAACTGAAATCATACGATCACAACCTGGTTGATAAATCAGCGGAAAAAATCGTTAAAGCGGTAAAGTCAACCGGAGCTGTTGTTAGCGGCCCGATTCCATTACCTACTCACAAAAAGGTATTCACAGTGAACCGTTCAACCTTTGTAAACAAAAAATCAAGGGAACAGTTTGAACTGAGCACTTTTAAAAGACTGATGGATGTGTACAATTCATCATCAAAAACAATTGATTCTTTAATGAAACTGGAATTGCCCAGCGGAGTTGAAGTTGAGATCAAGGTATAATTTTGAACAGAAAAAAAGATTTGTAAACATGTCAGGATTATTAGGTAAAAAAATTGGAATGACCAGCATTTTCGACCAGGATGGAAAGAACATCCCGTGTACGATTATTCAGGCTGGACCTTGTGTTGTGACTCAAGTTAGAACCAAGGCAATTGATGGATACGAAGCCATTCAGTTGTCATTTGAAGATAAAAAAGAAAAACACACTACCAGGGCAATGCAGGGACATTTTGCGAAAGCAAAAACTGAACCTAAAAGATATATGGCTGAATTCACTCGTTTTGAAGAAAAGAAAACATTTGGTGAAACCCTTACTGTAGAAGTTTTCATTGAAGGTGAATACGTTGACGTTGTTGGCACATCTAAAGGAAAAGGTTTCCAGGGTGTTGTAAAACGTCATGGTTTCAGCGGTGTTGGAGATGCTACCCACGGTCAGCACAACAGGATGAGAGCACCGGGTTCAATCGGAGCATCATCTTGGCCATCACGCGTTTTTAAAGGCATGAGAATGGCAGGCCGCATGGGCGGAAAAAGGGTGAAAATGATTAACCTGCAGGTTATGAAAATTATGCCCGAACAGAATTTAATTATAGTTAAAGGAGCGGTTCCCGGTCCTAATAATTCAATAGTAAAAGTTGAAAGATGGAGTTAATTGTTCATACAATCAGCGGTGAGCCAACAGGCAGGAAGGTAAAACTGGACGATTCCATTTTCGGAATTGAACCCAACGACCATGCCATCTACCTGGATGCTAAGCAATATCTTGCTAACCAGCGTCAAGGCACTCACGATTCCAGGGAAAGAAGCGATGTAGCTGGAAGTACCCGGAAAATAAAACGTCAGAAAGGAACTGGAACAGCACGTGCCGGAAGTATCAAGAACCCTTTGTTTCGCAGCGGGGGCCGCGTTTTTGGCCCGCACCCAAGAGACTACAGTTTTAAACTGAACAAAAAGGTGAAAAGACTGGCCCGCGTTTCAGCTTTAACTTACAAAGCTAAAGATGAAGGTATTATGGTGGTTGAGGATTTCAAACTTGAAACTCCGAAAACTAAAGGTTACCTTCAGATATTGGATAAATTGAGCGTGAAGAACATGAGAACTTTATTGGTGATCAATGAATCTGACGGCAATATTTATCTGTCAGCAAGGAATTTGCCACAAGCAAAAGTGCTTAGGGCTGAAACCTTGAACACATATGAAATCCTGCACGCAAAAAAATTGCTGATACAGGAAAGTTCGTTGAAAACCATCGAAGCATTATTATCGACAAAATAAATCTGAAAAAAGATGGGCGTAATATTGAAACCGGTAATTACAGAGAAAATGACTGAAAAAGGAGATAAACTCCGCCAGTTTGGATTCATTGTTGCAAAAAGCGCAAACAAAATCCAGATAAAAAGCGAAGTTGAAACCCTTTACGGTGTACAAGTATTATCTGTAAACACCATGAGTTATTCAGGAAAAAGGAAATCGCGTAACACCAAATCAGGTGTGGTTTCCGGTAAGACAAATGCCTTCAAGAAAGCTGTTGTAACAGTTGCTGAAGGTGATTCAATTGATTTTTTTAGCAACATCTAAAAATGGCACTGAAAAAATATAAACCGACAACACCAGGTCAACGCTTTAAAGTAATAAGCGCATTTGACGAGATCACAACCAACAAACCTGAAAAGAGTTTATTGGCAACGAAGAAAAGTACTGGTGGCCGTAATAATGAAGGAAGAATGACCATACGTAATGTAGGCGGAGGTCATAAAAAGAAGTATAGAATCATCGACTTTAAGCGCGACAAAGAAGGCGTACCCGGAAAGGTGAATACCATTGAGTATGATCCCAACAGGACTGCACGCATTGCTTTGATTAACTATGTGGATGGTGAAAAACGCTATATCGTCGCTCCACAAGGACTGAAGGTTGGACAGGAAATCAATTCCGGAAAAGGTGCTTCCCCAGAAATTGGAAATACATTGTATTTGAGCGAAATTCCTTTTGGAACTGTTATTCACAACATTGAGTTGAGACCAGGACAAGGTGCGAAAATGGCAAGAAGCGCCGGATCACATGCCCAGTTAATGAGCCGTGACGGTAAGTTTGCAATTATCAAACTACCTTCAGGTGAAACAAGAATGATTCTTCAAACATGCAAAGCCACAATTGGAATCGTATCCAATGGCGACCATGCACTTGAAAGATCTGGCAAAGCTGGCCGCAGCCGTTGGTTAGGCCGTCGTCCACGTGTTCGTGGTGTGGCTATGAACCCGGTTGATCACCCAATGGGTGGTGGAGAAGGTCGCGCTTCAGGTGGACACCCACGTTCGCGCAAAGGCCTTCCTGCTAAAGGATACAGAACTCGTTCCAAGAAAAAGGATTCGAACAAGTATATTGTTGAAAGAAGAAAGAAATAATTACTGATAGTTAACAGAAACAGAATATGAGCCGTTCGTTAAAAAAAGGACCATACATCGATATAAAACTCGAAAAAAAGGTTTTGGCCAATGTTGATTCCGGCAAAAAAACCGTGGTAAAAACATGGTCGAGGGCATCAATGATAGCCCCGGAATTTGTTGGACAAACAATCGCTGTTCACAATGGTAACAAATTCATTCCAGTATATGTTACTGAAAATATGGTAGGCCACAAACTCGGCGAGTTTGCTCCAACACGTATCTTTAGAGGACATGCAGGAAAAAAGAATAAAGGAAACAAATAAAGCACAGTAACAATGGGATCAAGAAAACATAACAGTGCCGAAATAAGAAAAGAGGAGCGTAAAACCCAATACTTTGCACGTTTGCGCAATGTACCAACTTCGCCCCGGAAAATGAGACTGGTTGCCGACCTCGTTCGTGGTATGGACGCTGACAAAGCAATGTACGTTCTCCAGCACACTTCAAAAGAAGCAGCCGGAAGAGTATACAAATTGTTGCTCTCAGCCATTGCCAACTGGAAAGTGAAAAACGAAGGTGTTCGTATGGAAGATAACCAGCTCTATATCAAAGAAATCTTTGTTGATGGCGGTAGAATGCTTAAAAGAATTCAGCCAGCTCCACAAGGCAGGGCTCACCGCATCAGGAAAAGATCAAACCACGTTACCCTGGTTCTCGGAAACAGAAATCAGGCAACAGCTGAAGTAAATGAAAAAGCAAAAAGCGAATAATATTTTATAAAGAATAGATAATGGGACAAAAGACTAATCCAATCGGACTCAGGTTAGGTATCATCAAAGGATGGGATTCATACTGGTATGGAGGAAAAAACTTCTCTGCCAAACTGGTTGAAGATGACCAAATCAGAAAATACCTGAATGCACGTCTGGCCAAAGCTGGTGTGTCACGTATCATGATCGAGCGTACGCTGAAACTTGTAACAGTAACCATCAACACTGCACGCCCTGGTATTATTATCGGAAAAGGTGGACAAGAAGTTGACAAGCTGAAAGAAGAGTTGAAAAAACTGACTGGAAAAGAAGTTCAGATCAACATCACCGAAATAAAAAGGCCCGAATTGGACGCACATATCGTTGCTACCAATATCGCCAAACAAATTGAAGGCAGGATTTCTTTCCGCCGCGCTATCAAGACATCTATTGCATCCAGCATGCGTCTTGGTGCAGAAGGAATCAAAGTTTTAATTTCTGGAAGATTGGGTGGCGCTGAAATGGCACGCCGTGAACAATACAAAGAAGGCAGAGTTCCTTTACATACACTTAGAGCTGATATTGATTATGCTTTGGTAGAGGCTCACACAACCTACGGAAGAATCGGTATCAAAGTTTGGATTTTCAAAGGCGAAGTTTATGGAAGACCTGAGTTGGTTTCAACCACTGTTGGTGGCGACAACAAACAAAGGCAGCCGGGCGCCGGCCGTGAAGGTGCACCAAAGGCTAGAGACGGAAGAGCAAGAAGAAGAAGATAAGCCAAAAAAAAGATTTGTAATACATTAATTTGAACAGGCATGTTACAACCAAAAAAAACTAAATACAGAAAGCAGCAAAAAGGCAAGATGAAAGGCAATGCCGGCAGGGGAAACCAGTTAGCATTCGGTTCATTTGGAATAAAAACAAATGAAGAAGCCTGGATTACCGGCCGTCAGATAGAAGCTGCCCGTCAGGCTGTTACCCGTTATATGAAACGTGAAGGACAAATTTGGATTAGAATTTTCCCTGACAAACCAGTAACAAAGAAACCTGCCGAAGTACGTATGGGTAAAGGAAAAGGTGCACCCGAGTATTTTGTAGCCCGTGTTACTCCAGGCCGCATCATGTTTGAAGCCGATGGGGTGCCATTGAAAGTTGCTCAGGAAGCCATGAGGCTCGCAGCTCAAAAATTGCCGGTAACCACCAGGTTTGTAGTTAGAAGAGATTACACTGAAGAAATTTAATAAGAGATGAAACAAGAAGTTGTAAAAGAACTCAGCACAGCTGATTTGGTTGAAAGACTCGAGGAAGAAAGAAAACATCTTACCCGTATGAAAATGAACCATGCTGTATCACCGCTGGAGAATCCTCATCAAATCAGCAACAACAGGAAAACTATTGCAAGGCTGGAAACCGAATTGAGGAAAAGAGTATTAGAAGAAAAAACGAATAAGTAAACACTGCAATGGAAAAACGAAACCTTAGAAAAGAAAGAATAGGGCTGGTCGTCAGTAACAAAATGGACAAATCCATTGTTGTTCAAATAGAACGCCGTTTTAAACACGAGATATACGGAAAATTCGTGAAAAGAACGAATAAATTCGTAGCTCACGACGAGAAGAATGATTGCAATATTGGCGATAAGGTTCGAATTATGGAAACCAGGCCATTGAGCAAGTTAAAGAACTGGAGATTAGTAGAAATCATAGAAAGAGCTAAATAACCATGGTACAACAAGAATCAAGACTTGCTGTTGCTGATAACAGCGGTGCCAAAGAAGTACTCTGCATCAGGGTGCTGGGCGGTACAAAAAGAAGATATGCTTCCATCGGTGACCAAATCGTAGTTTCAGTGAAACACGCTTTGCCATCAGGCAATATTAAAAAAGGTGCCGTTGCTAAAGCTGTGGTTGTCAGAACCAAAAAGGAAATCAGAAGAAATGATGGTTCATACATTCGTTTTGACGACAATGCTGTTGTTTTGCTGAATACAGCAGGCGAAATGGTAGGTACACGTATCTTTGGACCAGTTGCCAGAGAATTGCGCGAAAAACAATATATGAAAATTGTATCACTTGCACCAGAGGTGCTGTAATTGCTGAAAAAGATATATTATGGCTAAGTTAAACATAAAAAAAGGAGACAACATAATGGTGATCTCCGGTAACAGCAAAGGAAAATCAGGACGAGTTCTGGAAGTAATTGCTGATAAGAACCGTCTCATTGTTGAGGGTGTCAATATGATGTCGAAACACACCAAGCCTAATGCTAAAAACCCAAAAGGTGGAATTGTTAAGCAAGAGGCTTCAATACATATTTCCAATACAATGATCGTTGATAAATCAGGAAAACCAACTCGCGTTGGCAAGAAACTCGACGAGAAAACAGGTAAATTAATTCGCTATTCAAAAAAAACAGGGGAGGTGATTAAGTAATGGAATATCAACCAAGATTAAGGAAGAAATATTACGAGGAAATTATTCCTTCTTTGACCAAACAATTTGGTTATAAAACTGTTATGCAAGCTCCAAAACTGGTTAAAATTGCAGTAAACCAGGGAATTGGTGCCGCTCTTGCAGACAAAAAGCTAATAGATAATGGCGTTGAAGAAATGACCAATATTACGGGCCAGAAAGCAGTTCCTACTATCTCAAAAAGAGATGTTTCCAATTTTAAACTCAGAAAAGGTAGTCCGATTGGTGTACGTGTTACACTGCGTGGAGATAAAATGTATGAGTTTTTAGACCGTATCGTTTCAGTTGCCCTGCCACGTGTACGTGACTTCAAAGGAATCAACGACAAAGGTTTTGATGGTCGTGGAAACTACACTTTTGGAATTACAGAACAATTAATTTTCCCTGAAATCGACATCGATAAAGTGAGTAAAATAAACGGGATGGATATTACAATTGTTACAACTTCCAAAACCGACCAGGAAGCATTTGCTTTGCTAAAAGAATTTGGATTACCTTTTAAAAATCAAAAAAATCAATAATTCATGGCAAAAGAGTCAATGAAAGCGCGTCAGCGCAAAAAAGCCAAAATGGTAGAAAAATATGCTGCCAAAAGGGCTGCACTAAAAGCAGCAGGAGATTACGAGGGCTTACAAAAACTGCCTAAAAATGCATCACCTGTTAGATTGCATAATATCTGCCAACTTACAGGCAGACCAAAAGGATATATGAGGCAATTTGGTGTTTCACGTATTAATTTCCGCGAAATGGCCCTTAAAGGCTTGATACCAGGAGTGAAAAAAACCAGTTGGTAATTATTAATTAAAAAAAAATAAGTCAGATGATAACTGATCCAATAGCAGACTATTTGACGAGAGTCAGGAATGCAGTAGCAGCCAGGCACAGAATGGTTGAAATTCCTGCTTCAAATCTAAAAAAAGATATTACAAAAATCCTTTTTGAAAAAGGATACATCTTGAATTATAAGTTTGAAGAAAATGAAGTGCAAGGCAATATCAAAATTGCTTTAAAGTACCATCCGGTTACTAAAATGCCGGCCATTACTAGCCTTCAGCGCGTTTCAAGCCCCGGATTACGTAAATACGTGGGTTCTGATGATTTGCCACGTGTATTAAACGGACTTGGCATCGCTATTCTTTCAACTTCAAAAGGTGTAATAACCGACAAGGAAGCAAAATCGCTGAATGTTGGCGGAGAAGTAATTTGTTACGTAAGTTAATAAAGGAGAAAGATCAATGTCACGAATAGGAAAACAACCAATAACAGTTCCGGCAGGTGTTGAAATCACAGTTTCTGACACCAACAGGGTAAAGGTAAAAGGTAAGCTCGGAGAACTTGAACAACTCGTTGATCCAGGCATCAAGGTTAAAGTGGAAAATGGTTCTATCGAATTGGAAAGAGCTACCGATAGTATTGACCACCGTGCAAAACATGGACTTTACAGGAGCTTGATTAATAATATGGTAACCGGTGTTACTGAAGGGTATGCTATCACTCAGGAACTCGTAGGGGTAGGTTATAAAGCTGAAGCCAAAGGACAAATTTTAGATTTATCATTAGGCTTTTCGCACCACATTTACATGGAATTACCTATCGAAGTAAAAATCGAAACAGTTACAGAAAGAGGTAAAAACCCCTTAATTAAACTCACTTCAATTGACAAACAATTGATTGGCCAGGTGGCAGCAAAGATTCGTTCGATGCGTAAACCAGAACCTTACAAAGGCAAAGGTATTAAATTCCAGGGTGAAGAACTCCGCAAAAAAGCCGGTAAATCAGGCGATAAGAAATAGCAAGTTTAATCTATCTAAAGGTAAAACCTGAAATAAAATGGGAATAAAGAATAAAAAAGTAGAGCGCAGGATGAAGATCAAATATCGGATCAGAAAAACTGCCAATGGAACTTCTGCAAGGCCAAGGATGAGCGTTTTCAGAAGCAACAAACAAATATATGTTCAGTTGGTTGACGATTTGAACGGAAACACTTTGGTTGCAGCTTCCTCAGCAGATAAAGCGTTTGAGAATGCTAAAGTTACCAAAATTGAGCAAGCTGAAAAAGTTGGAAAACTTGTTGCAGAAAAAGCTAAAGCAGCCGGAATTGAAGAGGTTGTATTTGATAGGAATGGTTATTTGTATCATGGCAGAGTTAAATCTCTTGCTGAAGCTGCCCGTAAAGGTGGATTAAAATTCTAAAGAAATTATGTCAAACGCAAACGTGAAAAGAGTAAAATCCAGCGAAATCGAATTTAAAGACAGGCTGGTCAGTATTCAAAGGGTAACCAAAGTTACCAAGGGTGGTCGAACATTCAGCTTTTCAGCTATCGTAGTTGTTGGAAACGAAAATGGAGTTGTTGGTTACGGTCTTGGAAAGGCGAAAGAAGTAACATCTGCCATTGCAAAAGGGATTGACGATGCCAAAAAGCACCTGATTAAAGTACCAGTCTTGAAAGGTACAGTTCCTCATCAGCAACTTGGCAAGTACAGCGGTGCGCTGGTTTATGTTCAGCCTGCTGCACCTGGTACTGGTGTAATTGCTGGTGGTGCTATGCGCGCAGTGCTGGAGAGTGTTGGTGTAAAAGATGTTCTTGCTAAATCAAAAGGTTCATCAAACCCTCACTCAGTAGTAAAAGCTACCATCGACGCATTATCTAAAATGCGTGACCCTATAACTATTGCTCAGGCTCGCGGAGTTGAACTGGACACTGTTTTTAACGGATAATGAAATTGAAAATGAAAAAAGTAAGAATAACCCAGGTAAGAAGCGCCATTAACAGGCCTAACCGTCAGAAATTGACCCTGGTAGCATTAGGGATAAAAAAGTTGAATCGTCCTAAAGAGCATGTGGCAACACCACAGGTTTTGGGTATGATTCATAAAGTGCAACATTTATTGAAGGTTGAAGAAATTAAATAATTAGAAAGAAATGGATTTAAGCAATCTAAAACCTGCAAAAGGTTCGGTAAAAGACAATAAAAGGATTGGGCGCGGTCAAGGTTCCGGACGTGGTGGTACATCTACAAAAGGACACAAAGGTGCACAGTCAAGGTCAGGATATAAAAAGAAAATCGGTTTCGAAGGTGGACAGATGCCATTATACAGGCGTCTACCAAAGTTCGGGTTTAAGAATATCAACCGAGTTGAATACAGAGGAGTTAATATCAGCGATTTGCAACAATTAGTTGATTCGCAGAAAGTAACATCTGTAGACAAGGAAATTCTTATTAAAAATGGTTTAGCCAGGAAGAACGACCTGATTAAAATTTTAGGTCGTGGTGAATTAAAAGCCAAACTCGAAGTTAAAGCACATGCTTTTACAAAAACAGCAATTGCAGCAATTGAAGCACAAGGCGGTTCAGCCATAAAAATGTAAGATTGAATGAAAAAATTGATCGAAACCATAAGGAATATTTTTAAGATTGAAGAACTGCGGAAACGGATTCTTTACACTTTGGGCATTATACTTATCTATCGTTTAGGTTCGT
>DATCTB010000009.1:0-4172 GCA_036568185.1 Bacteroidales bacterium
CTGAAATTCGGAAAATATAAAAAATACTACCTCAGCAACGAAATCGATAGAAAGGTGAATAAACCATTTGTGCTGGATGGAAATGGGAGCACTTTAATCAGGAATTACAAGGATGTTACGGAAGCAAGTAATTCAATTCTAAGTCTTTCGGGAGTGAGTAAAAACAGAAAGGCCCTGAATAAGGATTTGGAAGCCGGAAGTGATTTGATGACGCTAGACAACACCCTTGGCATTGAAGCTGGAATGGGGCTCATTTTATATAGTAACGAACTTTATGGCCTTGAAAGTATTGGAACCAAGGCGGTGCATCACCATTACAAAGGTTTGATGAGCAAAGTTGTGAAAGTGGTGGATGCTTTTACCATCCAGATTGCCGACAAAATACCCTATCATTTTGATGCAGAACAAATAAAAAGACTTGAGTTTTATGATGTCATTCCCATAAAAATTCAAAACCTTAACTTCTCTATGGTCGATGTTGGTGGTACAATTAAGTTGTATGAACTTTTTTTGAGAAACCTTTTCGATGTGCAGGTTGTTGGCTGCAATTTTGTGCCAAACGGCTACACGGCTATTTCGGCTGCTGCTCTCTACAATTCGCTGATTAAGAATATTTATATCGAAGCACCAAAAGAAGGCAATTCAAACATTTTGGGGGTTTACGGAATTGTACCTTCATTAAATGTAAATGTAGTTTACGACAGCATTTATGCCCGCCCGATGACACACGGAATTGCGTTCACCAAAGAACCTTCTTTTAATGTGGTTGTAAAAAACTCTAGTCTGAAAGCTGTGATTGAAGAAGCCAACGGGTTCGACAGCCATTCTTCTTTTCAGATTTCGGTTGAAAACTGTGAAATATGGGGTGCTCAGGGGAATTATGGTTTTTTTGAATTTAAGAATTGCAAAATGCACAATTCGGCCGATGCCAGCCATATCTGGAAAGAGCGCCAGAGTGGTGCTGCTGGCCGCTTGAACGTAATTATCAGAGATAGTGAACTCAGTTTTTCCAACAATGAATCAACCACTATTTTTAAGGTTCAAGTGCCAATTGACAGTTCCAATATCTACCACTTAATCAATTGTAAGGTGCAATTGCTAAATGACCCCGAAGCATACACTTATATGATAAACAGCACTAAAAAAGTGAATCCAAAAGCTAAGATAAACCCTGTTACCATAGAAGGCTGTTCATTTTATGGCAATGCAAAACTCTATTTTCCAAGAAAATCAAAAGATACGGTTGCCTGCATAAACCGCGGGAAATTCACTTTTAAAAACAATACTTACAGCAACTTAATCATGCTTCAGCCAAATTATAATCAGTTTGGTGATTGGCTGGTGGAAGGAAATAAGCCCAACGGCCAGAATAGTAATTTTAAGATAGATATTCAAAATACGGATGCGAATTATATTTTACAAAAAAATGAATTGGTGGGCGAAGCATTTACAATTCAAGGCAATAAAGGAAGTTTCCTTTTCAAAAACAATAAGATTGCAAACTCAGGAAAAAACATTTTTATTAATAACGAAAATTCTGTATTTCAAAACAATACACACTTAACAGGAACTCAAATAGAAATAGATGGTGCGAAAAAGTGAAAACTTTTTCAGAAAACATACCGACTATTTATAACGGAGTTTTCACTAATTTTCCGTATTCAAATATTCAGTTATTTTTGCGTTTCCAAAAAAACTGATTTATGACAAAAAACAAACCGGTTGAATCTTTCAGTATCAGTCGTTTTATCAATGAACAAACCATTGGTGGAATAATTCTCATTTTCGCGGCTATTGTGGCAATTGTTTGGGCAAATTCCGCTTTTTACGAAAGCTATCATTTTGTTTGGCACGAATTTAAGATGGGTTTTTCTTTTGGCGATTTTGAGTTAAAAGGTTCGCTGCACCATTGGATTAATGATGGTTTGATGGCGATTTTCTTTTTTATGATTGGCCTCGAAATTAAAAGAGAAATACTGGGAGGTGAATTATCTACTTTGAAAAAGGCTACCCTTCCTATAATGGCAGCGGTAGGTGGTATGTTTTTTCCTGCATTGTTGTATGCATTAATTGTAATCAACTATCCCGAAATGCTGAATGGATGGGGAATTCCGATGGCTACCGACATTGCTTTTGCCTTAGGCTTGCTTGCAATGCTGGGCAAAAAAGTGAACATTAACCTGAAAATATTTCTCACAGCACTTGCCATAGCTGACGACCTTGGCGCTATCATGGTTATTGCCATTTTTTATACTGAATCAATTGATTTTACCGAATTGCTGACAGCCGGTATTTTTATGACAGTTTTAATTACCGCCAATTATTTTGGTGTTCGAAGAGCGCTTTTTTATGCAGTTATAGGATTGTTTGGCGTATGGTTATCTTTCCTTTTCTCCGGGGTACACGCTACCATTGCCGGGGTATTGATAGCTTTGACCATTCCCGCACGAACCAAAATAGACGAAGACCAGTATGTGAGGAAAATGACTGACTTGACGAATGAGTTTGAAGAGAATATGAACGATATCAAGCTATTATCTAAAACCCAGGTTCATGTTCTGGCTGAAATTGAAAAATTAAATGATCAGGCTCAAACGCCGCTTCAAAAGCTGGAACACGCGCTGCATCCTATAAGTACCTATTTTATTATTCCCATTTTTGCGTTGGCCAATGCCGGTGTGCACATCGAAGGCAACTTCAGCGATATGGTTTTTCACCCGGTTTCGATAGGTATTATATTCGGGCTGGTGGCTGGAAAATTTCTCGGTATTTCCCTGTTTTCATTTTTAATGGTTAAAATTAAAATGGCCGAATTGCCGGAAGGCGTTAACTGGCGGCAATTGATTGGTGCTTCATTTCTTGCCGGAATTGGTTTTACCATGTCCATTTTTATTTCTGAACTGGCATTTGACAACGAAGGATTCAAGCAAATTGCAAAAGTTGGAATTATGTCGGCCTCGGTAATCGCTGCTGCTATTGGGATGACATTGCTGGCTACAGGTAAGGACAAGCAATAAAGCCCGCAAAGCTATTCTTTGTACGAATAAATTTCAGTGATTTCATTTTTATACTTTTTCATCAGCACTTTGCGTTTCAGTTTCAAGGTTGGTGACAACTCACCACCTTCAGGCGTCCAGTTTTCGTGAGTCAGTTTGAAAACTTTTATTTGTGCCACGCGGTCGAGGCCTTCGTTGTATTTATCAACCTCGCGCTGGTAGCGTTCAATAACTTTGGGGTGAGCAATCAAGTCGGCATTTTCCCTGAATTTCACTTTGTGTAAGAAACACCAATTGTGCAGAAACACAAAATCAGGAACTATCAATGCAGCAGTAAACCTTTCGTTTTCTCCTATAACCATGATTTGTTCAATAAACATGGATTCTTTAAAAGAATTTTCAATAAGCTGTGGTGCTACATATTTTCCACCTGAAAGTTTGAAAATTTCCTTTTTCCTGTCGGTGATAAACAAAAATCCTTCTTCGTCTATATGCCCAATGTCTCCTGTATGCAGCCAGCCATCTTCGTCCAGAGCTTCTTTTGTCAATTCCGGTTCGTTATAATACCCCTTCATCACGTTGGGGCCTTTAACCAGTATTTCACCATCTTCAGCAATACGAACCTGAATGCCATCAGGCACTTTTCCCACAGAACCAAATTTTACCAAAGGGAAAAAAGAATTGTTGGCTGAAATAATAGGTGAAGTTTCGGTCATGCCATAACCTTCCTGCACGATGATGCCGGCAGCCCAGAAAATTCGTGCCAGGCGTGGCTGCAAGGCTGCTCCACCAGCAACAACTTCCTTTACACCACCTCCAAGTGCCTCGCGCCATTTACTGAAAATAAGCTTGTTGGCAATGGCTAGTTTGATATTATACAAAGCAGTCCTGTGCTTAGGGTCTGGGTCATACTTGTCACCAACCCTTACAGCCCAGAAGAATATCATTTTTTTAATATACGGAAGTTCCCTGCCCTTGTTGATGATTTTGTCATACACCTTTTCAAAAACCCTGGGAACTGTAATGAATGTGTTCGCCTTGATATCCTTGAGGTTGGCCCCCATGGTTTCAATGCTTTCGGCATAATAAATATCAAGCCCCTTCGACTGCCACAGGTAATTTCCAACCCGCTCCAGCACATGCGACATGGGCAAAAAACTCAGAGCCCGGTCGCCT
>DATCTB010000010.1:0-8634 GCA_036568185.1 Bacteroidales bacterium
ATTAATTATACTGATGCTGAAGGAAGTTTACAAACGACACAAGTCAACCCTCTAAGTGCACAGGATGTTTGGCAATATAGTTTCAAGGGCGAAGAAGGCGATATTATTTATCTTTCGGGAAAGTACAGCGATGCCTATTCAGCTCTAAAACTGATGATTAAGGTAAATGGAAAAGTGTATAAACAAGCTTCAAATGAAGGAGATACTTTGCATTACCTCACCGTTAGCGGAGTTATTCCTTTTGACTGATTTTCTAAAATGAAGCCGGAGCTTTGATAATAGTGAGAAAGTGTCATCCTGCCCCGTATAGCGATCGGGGTTGTTTCAGGATCTGATTAATCACAAATAAGTTAGAGTTTCGCTCTTGCTGGCAGAGCTTTCTTCATTCCCTTGAAAAAGGGAATCCATCTGACTAAGAGGACTTGTTCCTTTTGACTGATTTCCTCTTAAAATTTGCTCCTGCTTCGCCAAAATTCGTAATTTCGGCAACTTTATGAAAAACCGATATTATGCAAAATCCAACCCTTCAAACCGTACTTGATTTTTTACATGTAATGGCCACCATAGCCTGGATTGGCGGAATGTTTTTCAACTTTTTAGTTGTTATGCCCACAGTGATGAAAGTGCTTGACCCGGCAACTGCCGGAAAATTTATGGGCGCCATGCTGAAACGGGTGAGAGTTGTAGTGTATGTTTCATTGTTGATTCTTTTCGTTACCGGAATCCCGATGAAAATAGCAAGTGAGTATTATTTGGGAATCATCAATTTTGACAATACCTGGGAAATTATTGGTTTTATCAAGCATGTTTTTGTTGGATTGCTGGCATTACTGGCATTTTATAATTTCGAAATACTTGCACCCAAAGCCGGAAAATTGGCTGCCAAAGGCCCGTCTCCAGAAATGCAAGGCCTAAAAAAGAAACAAATGATGCTGGGTGCTGTTTCTTTCCTTTTTGGCATTATCATCATCGCCTTGTCTTCGGTGATGAGCCATTTGTAAGACGTTCGAAGAATATTAGAAGCTCAGGTCATCCTGAACTCGTTTCAGGATCTGATTAATCACAATGAAGTATGGATCTTCACTGCTTCATAAATGTAAAATTCTTCATTCTCAAATTAAAATTTCAAGCCAAAAGAGTTGACTTTCGGTTTTTAACATAGTAATTTTATAGTCCTTACTAAAAACTAAATTACTATGAAAAAGAAAAATTACTTTTTAATGGCCACAATTTTCATTTTTTTCACTACCAATGCACAGCCTGTTTGGGAAAGTGTTACTTCTCCTGTTGATGAAGACTTAATATCAGTTTGTTTTATAGATACACAGAATGGCTGGATTCTTTCCCGAACCGGTACTTTGTTAAGCACATCAGATGGCGGCGAAAATTGGCAAACCAAATCGTTGAACAACGGAACTTATGCAAGCGTACATTTTACTGACCAAAATTATGGCTGCATTGTGGGTTGGCAGGATAGTTCTTTTATTCAATTAAGCGCTGATGGCGGAATTACCTGGGCCTACAGTTATCACGTGAGAGCTGAGAGGCTTAACGATGTTTACTTTTTTAATGAAAATATTGGTTGGGCTGTTGGTTTTAAAGACGGGCTCAATTATGTTCTGTTTACCGGTGATGGCGGACTAATCTGGAATGAACAGTATTACATTCATGTTGTAGATGGAGAGCTTTTCAGTGTTAGCTTTCGCGACCAGATGAACGGCGCGACTTGTGGCGCTGATGGTATGTTTATGCTTACAAATTCAGGAGGTACAAATTGGGCATTGGATATTAGCATTCCTTCGCTTGGCGTTGATATGAACTCAGTTTTCAATTGGGATTTATACAAGGGCTGCGCTGTTGGGACTTCAGGAACAGCTTTATATACAATAAATGGCTGGGCTCAATACACCGAAACAGTGACAAACACAACGCTTGATCTGTATGCAGTTTCCGCTGATACTACCACAGGCATACTTTGGGCTGTTGGTGAAAATGGGACAATAATCTATACACCAAATTATTTGTTGGGTTGGGGTGTTCAATATTCAGGAGTAACTGAAAACCTGAATGACGTTCAAATGATCGATGTAGATGATGGCTGGGCTGTTGGCGATAATGGAACCATCCTTCACTACCATATTGGTTCTTCAATTGATAATGTTAAAAATCCAAATTTTTCAATTTTCCCCAATCCAAGTCACGGGCGAATCAGTATAGAATTTAATAAGCCAACACCACAATCAGAATTAATGCTTTTTGATATTACCGGAAAAATAATTCAACAACATAGGGTTGAAGAAAACATGCGATCCACAACAATTGACGCATCCAGCCAGGCTTCAGGAATTTATTTTCTGCAAATTAAAAACTCTGATTTTACTATTACCAAAAAAGTGCAATTGTTATAAAACTTTAGCACTTTTTATAATATCAGCAATATACTTATCAGGAACCTGGACGGCTACCACTTCGCCCTGAACGGTAATTACACCATTTGCAATTACATCCACCTCAACAGTAACTTTCTTTCCGGAAATTTCCTTAATTCTTCCCCTTATTTGCAGGGTACAATTGATGGGTGTTGGTTTGAGATATTTTACAAATAACGAACCTGTAAGAAACCTGAACGATGGCTCAGTGTCCATCTCCCTGTTTTCTTTTTTATACATGGCTGCAGCAGCCGAACCGGTGGCATGGCAATCAACAAGCGAGGCAAGTAGGCCGCCGTAAACAAAACCCGGAACAGCAGTATGGTAAGGCTTTGGTGTAAAGGTTGTCAGGGTTTCTTCACCATCCCACACTGTTTTAATTTGGTAACCATGTTCGTTCAACTTTCCACAGCCGTAGCAATGGCTCAAGTGGTCGGGGTAATAATCCTGGAAGGCTTTGGAGGGCTTCATTTTCGGTTATTTAAGAAAATTAATAAAATAAAAATTGGTCAATGCTATTTAATGATTTGCAATTAAAACAGATTAATCTGTAATTAATTTATAATTGAACTAATTTCTTCATTGATTTTTGACAATACAATTTTTTCATTTCCTTTTTTTACAATTTCATTGAAATAGAACTTAATTTTTGAGTAGTCATCAGCTGAATAAACTGAATTTTTAAAGTAATAATCAAATATTATTGAAACTGAATTGTCTGTTTTGTTTACAGAATAATTTAGTTCAAAAAGCTGGTTTTTTATTATTTGGTCTTCGGGAGTAAAATCAACCTGGTAGCCATCCGGAATAGAGATTATTGATTTAAAACTCCTTTTTATTGGATAAGTCATGTCAATTGGATTTTTTCGTTCCTTTTGCTTAAAGGAGGTTTCTGAAATAGATTCATTTAAAAAGGGTGAAATATAAATTTTGTCATTTATAATTTCGGCTTTTTCTATTACTGAATAATTTAGGATGTAGGGTCTTTCCTTAATATGTTGATTAAAAACTGTTATTGACGAGTCCTTTATCACGTAGTTTTTCGAATTTAATTGTTTCAATATAGTTTCAATATTTTCACCATAATTGTTTCGGTAATACAATGCATCGTATTCCGTTGATTGTTTGGTTATATCTGCTGAAATCTGTTTGTTTTCCAGGTCAATTTTTATAATCGTATAAATTTGCGATGGAAAAGAGCTTTCCAGCAATACCCATTCAACCTGGTCTTTTTTGATGATTAATCCTTTATCATTGATACATCTTTCAGGAATTCGGTTGTTCAAGCTCATAACCTCTGTGGCATCTGATATTACATTTTTCCCGTTAACATTGGCGAAGATTAAAACATAATTGAAAAAATGGGTGTAGGGATAATCGTATTTTATCTTCCCATGTTCGCGTGTGCTAATCAACAAGGGGTAGGCCTCAATGCCCACACTATTGAGCAATCCAATGGTGAATAAATTTATATCGGCGCAATTGCCAACTTTCTCATCAATAAAATCATTAGCAGATTTAGAAGCGTATTTATCGTTTTTTCTGTTCCAGTTATAATTTTTTTTAACATAATCTAAAACGTAATTAAATTTTTCATTTTCTGTTTTCCCACTTAAACTTTCTGCATCAAAAAGTTTTTGTGACAGTTTTTCTGACTTACTCACATAGCCTCCAAAATCAGAGTTTTTTAAAAGTTCTTTAGTTAAATCGGGCCAGGTTGAAATAATATCTACAGATATCCCATTTAGGTGATTGACTTTTGATAATTGAAAATCAATTTTGATGATATAATCATTTATTGAAGTAATAAACTCCTCATCTTCAAATGCCGGAACATTTTTCATTCCGTATAAAAAAACCACATCATTGTAAGTGTTGTCATTAAAGCGTCCTTTTGGGCCAATTTCCCTGCCTATTCCCTTTTCTTTGTAAGTTTCGTAAACATCTAACTTGCTTGCACCCTGCAGAAGCCAGGTATATTCATAAAATGGAATCATCTTTACTTCGTATTCGCTGTAAAGAACAGGTATTTTCCACTGGAACTCCCAGTCGCGGAGATTGAATTTGTACTGAGAAACTATTCTGTATTTATATTCAATTATTGAACCTTCTTTTACATCGGGGATAGCGAATTTTTTAACATTCCAGAAATTATTAATTTTTTCATCATAAACGTTTGAAGCAGAAAATGGAACTTTGTTAATCATCCCATTTTCATAATTATAAGAATAGGCTTCAAGGTCGCTGACCATTTCGTATATTTCGCCTTCCTGGTAAAAGGGAATTTCAACTTCGGCCCATTTTATTCCAGCTTTTGAAAGGATTTTAATTCTTGTTGTTCGCTCGAAAACCACATCGAAAGAATTACTTGTTTCAATGAAATATGATTTTCCAACATCAAATAAAACAATGGCCTCGGCATCTTTATCGAGTTCGTAATGATTTTTTTCCAATTCTTCTTTGCTAACCGCGCCAAAAGCTTTTGTTAAGTCTTGACTTTGTAAAGTGAAGCAAGAAAAAATAGCTATTAAAAAAACAATTTGGATTTTTTTCATTTCGAAATTTTTTATTTGAAAAATGTTATACATGTCATGTTTTCAAGTTCTTTAATTTCATTATAGAATTTGTAAAATTCTGCATATTCAGAAATTGGGTAAAACCCCGGTTTAATTAAAATGCTTTTTACAACCTGAACGCTTTCTTCATTAAAGGAAAACGCAATTGAATAATTGCCGTATTTACTTGCAACTTTTTGATTAACAAAATTTTTGCTCAACTCATAGCCGGGAACAATAGCATAAATTAAGGTATCTGATTTGTGAATTGGATAGTCAATTTGCAGGGGTAATTTTCTGTTTCCGGGTTTTTCGAAAACGGGAAGAGAAAAAGGGATATTATTTACAAGGACATCATTCCCAAAATGTTTGTAAATCTCGTTTGATTTTGTTTCGCAAGTGAGCATAATTTGAAGTGAGTCCCTGTTGTTTTGTGAAATAGTATAATCAATCAGTTCAAAACCTTTTTCCATTATGTAATTTCTCAATATCCTTGTTTTCTCACTTTCATTAAATGATTGTTTAATTTCTGTAAGAGTTTCAAACATTTCACCCCGGTAAATATTCTGGAATATAACAGTTGAGCTTTGGTTTGCATTGTAGGCAATGCTAATCTTTCGCGAATCGAGTACATCAGAATCATTAAGTTCTGGTGTGTGCAGGAAGTAGCTGCTGTCTTCGCCAACAACCAAAGCCTCCCGGTTTTGGGTGAAAGTTCCCAGGTAGTTAAAAGGGCCATCACTTGTGCAATCCAGCCAGACTGAATCTTCTTTCAATGGCACAAATAAAACAACATGGTTAAATTGTTGCGAAGGAAAACTCTTGTCAATTTCATCGATGGGTTCACCAGCATTAACTTTTGTATAAAAAGACTGTATGCCAGCATAATCTAAAACTGATTTGAAATAATTAGTCAGGGCTTTGCAATCGCCATACTTGTTTTCAGCAACATAGGATGCCGGGTAAGGTTTCATTCCCCCGGTTTCAATCGATACATTAATATACCTTGTTGCATCTTGCAAATAGTGATACAAAACCCTGATTTTTTCTTTCTCATTATCAACATCCCTAATCAAGGTTTGAATAGTACTTTTCTCATTTATTGAAAACTCTTTTAAATCTTTCAATAATTCAAATTGCCACTTTCCATAATCCGACCAACTTTCAAAAGAGCCTTTCAATTCAAAATTGAATTTTAACGGAACAATGGCCACCGAGGGCAGGAAATTGATCAGTGGTGGTGACAAAGTCTCTGAATTAATAATTTGGGAATAACTTGTTTGCCAGGTGTAAGCAACAATTTCTTCATTTAATACAATTTCCGGTTCTTCAATATTACTGTTAGAATAAGAAATAGCAAAACCTTGGGGAATTGAAATGCTTAGCCTGGCATGCCCGGTTGGAACCCGGTTATCTATTACAGGCAGCCAATAATCAACATAAAGAAATTCGTTCTGCTGGTATTGGTATGAATAAACAATTGAATATGGATAAGAATTGTGCTTGAGAGTAAATTCCATTATAAAATCATCTTCGTATAACGAAAAGTTTGAAATGGCACTTCGTGTGGTTATTTCGCTCTTTTTTAGTTTTCTAACTTCCCTGCCATCTGCATCAAGAATGTAAGCCTCAACTTTGCTTAGCTTTTCCAAACTAGAAAATGGAATTCTAACTTTCGTGTATTTCTCACCTCCTCTGTTGTTAATTTTAATTTCGAAATACTCAGTTTTTGTTAATTTATCATTCACTACCGTAATGCTAGTTTCTTGCTTTACAAGCTCAGCATCATAATCCTGGGCAATTGAAGCCAGTTGAAAAAGCAGAGTTAACAGTATTGAAAAAAAACGGGTTTTCATTTTTTATTAAACCTCTTCGAGATAGGTTTTACTTATTATTCTTTTTCCAATTTTGCAAAATGCCCAGGGGTAATAAATACCGATTGTGATAATTGTCAGAAGTATTTGGCCCCAAATGAAAAGGAAATCATTTAACTGGTCAATATCGTATCCAAATTGTAATTTTTTCTCCGGCGAATTGGCCACAGTTCTTTCAGAAAAATATTTGTATAAACGGACCAGTGCTACAGGCATATATATCCCTATTGTTAAGATGGAGAGTACTATTTCAACAAATATTTTACCACATGATTTCCAGAAATTTGTGTTCCATGAAATATGGTAATTTTTGTAATCAATATTAACCCTCCATTTATCCAAAAGATACATATAAGGTATTGTAATGATAATAGTTACTAACTGCTGGAAACGCATATACGAGGTGGCTTGTTCAGGATTTTTCAGGATGAGTGTTGTCAGTATTATAACCAATATCATCAGTGGAATAATGATGCTCAGCAAGATAATTACGAATAATTTTTTTGCACTTCCGTTGAATTGAAAGTTTTGAGAATTGTACGATGAGTTGTTTATAAAGAATCTGTGGAGATCGCGGTAGAACCAGGCTCCGTATATTCCTATGGTAATTATCGTTAGAAAAACACCAAGAATCATGATGTCAATAAATTTGCCGAAATAGCCGCCAAACTCAACGTGTTTTTCATTGAAAACAAGGTTTTCTATATTTAGTTTTATTATAAAAAAAGAGATGACAAAGGCGATGAGAATCAATAAAATAAACAAAGGGATAATTAAAACAGAAGGTGTCTCTCCAGGCTGGATATTTCTCAAGCTAAAAATAAAAGCTATGTATGGAGAAACAAGGAAAATCAGTACTAAAAGCCAATACGGCAGGAGCTTTTTTCCTGTAAGGTTAAAATCAAAATAGGTTTTCATAATAAATTGGATTGCAGGTTAATTCAATATTTGTTTTGGTTAAAACAAAAATAAAGAATCATCTGCTAGAATTTAATAGCATATCCTTATTATCTGCCAATTTATTGTGAGTTTAAATAGTAAGAAAATCAAGCAGATTAGGCAGGCTGAGTTGAAACATCCTTGTAGCGTTTTATTGTCAAATCAATAAACTCTTCGCTGATATCAATTCCAATATATTTTCTGTTGCCAACAAGTTTGGCTGCAATGGCGGTTGTGCCGCCGCCATTAAACGGGTCGAGAATCAAACTTCCTTCGTTGCTTGATGAAAGCACAATTCTTTTTAACAAAGCAAGCGGTTTTTGGGTGGGATGCTTGCCAAATAATTTTTCAGATTTGGGTGGTGTTGGAATACTCCAAACACTGCGCATCTGCTTGTCAGGCATCTTGATTTTATCTTCTTCGAAAATGCCGTTTTTCATTATTTTATAATTGAAACTGTGTTTGGCTTTTTTTTCTTTTTTTGCCCATAAAAGTGTTTCGTGACTGTGTGCAAAAGTGGTACAAGCAAGATTTGGTGCGGCGTTGGGTTTAAACCAGGCTATATCATTTAATATGTGAAAATTTAATTTTTGCAAAATAAAACCGCATTGATAAATGCTGTGGTTGGTTCCACTTATCCAAATGGTTCCTTCAGGTTTCAGTACTCTTTTGCATTCAGTAATCCAGGCTTCATGAAAGGCAACATCCATTTCAAAGCCCTTGCTTTTGTCCCAATCGCCTTTGTTCACTTTTACCATTTTTCCAGCCTGGCATGTAATGCCATCGTTGGACAAATTATAAGGCGGGTCGGCAAAAATCATATCCACAGAATTATCG
>DATCTB010000011.1:0-10072 GCA_036568185.1 Bacteroidales bacterium
TCTTAGTTGCATTGGTTTTAACCTTCTCAGCTACTAAAATGGCAAATGCCCATTGCGAGGTTCCGTGTGGGATTTACACTGATGAACTGCGCATCGAATTGCTGAAAGAGCATTTTCAGACTATTGAAAAAGCAATGCAGCAGATTGAAGAAATTCAATCGGCTGAAGTAATTAATTACAACCAATTGGTGCGCTGGATCAATACAAAAGAAGAGCACGCCAACCTGGTTCAGGAAATTGCTGAACAGTATTTTTTAACTCAACGGGTAAAGTTTGCAGAACCTTCGGAAGGTGAAAAATACGAGAAGTACATTACCCAGCTCACTTCGATTCACCAACTTATTGTTTATGCTATGAAATCTAAACAAACAACCGATGTTGCCAATGTTGAAGCAATGAGCAAAGCATTGACAACTTTCGAGGATTCATACTTCGGCGAGCACAGGCATAACCAGGATGGCACGCATAAATAATTGAATATTACACTTCAGCTATCCTGAATAGTTTTGAGGAAGAATGTAGTTCAATTGTAAAGTTATGTTGATATTAAACATTGAAACCCCTGTTATTTCCATTTCTAGATTTAACAGGGGTTAGTCTTTAAAGAAAAAAAAGCAACCTTCTAATCTTTAATCAATTTTACAGTTGAAGATTTGTCATTATTTCTTACGAAAACAAAATAAACACCATGGGCAATTGAACTTATGTCAATATTTGTTTTTTCAGAATATAGAACCTGGTGAAAGAGTTTACGTCCCTGCAAGTCATAAATATTTACGCTGGCATTATTAGCAACATTTGAAAGGACAATAGCAAGATTATTATTTGCCGGATTTGGAAAGCAACTGAAAAGATTCCTATCAACATTATTATCAAAAATGCTATTCGGCATAGTTGTTTGAATATCGGCAACAAATATATCAATATATCCGCTATTGGTCAGGCTTAAGCCGTCAAAATTGAGGGCATCTCCATTAAAATAACCGGTTACAAAAACATTTCCCGGTAGGCTTGTAGCTATTCCATTGCAATAATCACCACCATCGCCACTTATTTGTTTCGCCCAATCAACAATGCCTGATGGACTATATTTTGCAACAAAAATATCGCTGGCACCGTTGTTGGTAAAAACGGCAGTGCCAATCGTCATTGTTTCTGAAGCAAACCAACCAGTAACGTAGAACTCGTTTGCTTTATCAGAGCAGATTGATGAATAATATACGTTTTGTACTGGGCCAACCCAACCTACATTGGAAGCCCAAAGTGGTGTACCTGAACTATTATATTTAGCAATAAAAATATTTCCGTTAGCTGAACCTCCTCCATTTTGGATGCTTATTGTTCCAAAAGTAAGGCTTGAGCTATAAAATGCACCGGTAAAACAAACGTTTCCTGAAGTATCAGTTGTAATTCCTGTACCTCTGTCAACATAATCACCAACAGCACCCCTTGCCCACAAGACATTCCCGTTAGGGTCGTATTTGGCGAGGAACAAATCCCAGTTTCCTGTATTTACCAGTGGAAATGTACCAATCATTAATGCTGAGCTATTAAAATAACCGGTAATAAAAGAATTGCCTGAACCATCACAAGCAACTGAAGTTCCAAAATCCTTATCCGTCCCCCCTTCATTATTTGCCCATAGTACTTCTCCGGAAGAATTCACTTTAACGATAAAGATATCTTCCTTTTCACTGACAGGGTCAGTATTTGTAAGAACAATGTTGCCAAATGTTAATGTGGAACTGTTAAAAGAGCCTGTAACAAAAACATTTCCCTCATTATCAACAGCAATGCTTTTGGCAAAATCATCGTTTGCCCCGGCAGCACCAAACACCCATAGCAGCTCTCCGGCAGTGCTATACTTGGCAAGAAAAGCATCGTAAGTATCATTTCCAGAGTTAGAATTGCTTACAGGCGTTGAGCCAAAATTTATTGTTGGGCTGTTAAAGGAACCCGTAACATAAATATTTCCATCAGCATCTGTTGCAACTCCAGCCCCTGATTCATAAAGCATGCCACCTGCACTTACTGCCCAAAGCACATTTCCAATGGAGGAATACTTTGCAATAAATACATCAGAATAAGCTACATTCGTTAAATCATGGTCTCCAAAGCTGATTGGAGAACCATAAAACTCACCTGTGATAATCACATTACCATCAACATCAGTTGCAACACTGTAAGAAAAATCCTGGTAAATGTCAGTCGCATTTTTTGCCCATAGCCATTCGGGGGTCTGGCTGAAAAGAACATTAACCTGTAGCAAAAGTACAAGGGTTAAACCCGAAATAAATAATGTTTTTTTCATAATAATTTAAGTGTATTTGTTCCAGTAAAGTTAAATGAATAATAATACCTTTTTACCTAAATACCAGCTTTTTATAATAAATAGTTATGAACAGGCCAAGTGCTAATAAAACTAGAATTCACCCTTGTAGTTTGATAAAAGTTCCAAATAATTCTTTTCAATAAAATCAAACAAAAAAGCCGATAGTATTAAACAATTTGGCTTAACTAATTAATTAGTAAATGGAGTGCGAAAAGAAATCCAAACAAGTATATTTCCATGAAAAAAGTAAAATGAAGTGTATCTCCTGTGTGGCTTAGGAAGGTAGCAACTCCATGAAATTGTCCCATATACATGCGTCCTGCATACTTTAGCCCAAGTAATTGTGGAAAATCTCTGTTTTTATAAACCCATATCTTCAGGCACCCATCGTTCTCCTCAGTTAAAACTTCCGAAATGCCTTCATTCTTTGGCTTTCTGTTTGAGTATTTTTGGTACCTTTTCGCAATTTTCAAACCTTTGACTTTATGGTATTTGATTGCGATAAATTCCTTGGTGAACGCCTGACTTACGACGATGTGCTGATGTTCCGGCACCTTCATCCGTACTTTCCCGCGAAACAGACCTGACAACCCGCGTTATTTCCGGCGTTGGCGTTCCTCAGCTAACCGCAGTCTTCGATGTTGCGAAGTTCCTTGTGGGATTTACACTGATGAACTGCGCATCGAATTGCTGAAAGAGCATTTTCAGACTATTGAAAAAGCCATGAAACAGATTGAAGAAATTCAATCGGCTGAAGTAATTAATTACAACCAATTGGTTCGCTGGATCAATACCAAAGAAGAACATGCCAACCTGGTTCAGGAAATTGCTGAACAGTATTTTTTAACTCAACGGGTAAAGTTTGCAGAACCATCGGAAGGTGAAAAATACGAAAAGTACATTACCCAGCTCACTTCGATGCACTAGCTCATTGTTTATGCTATGAAATCTAAACAAACAACTGATGTTGCCAATGTTGAAGCGATGAGCAAAGCATTGACGACTTTCGAGGATTCATACTTTGGCGAGCACGGGCATAACCAGGATGGCACGCACAAATAGTTAGATATCCGCCTTCTATTTCCTGATTAGAATTCAGGAAGAGAGAATATAAAAAAAAAGCGCCTCGAAACCGAGGCGCTTTCACTTAATTAACCAAAACACACTATGGAAGTAATACGGCGTCAATTACGTGAATAACACCGTTTGTTCCTTGTACATCAGTTGCAATTACATTGGTAGTTTCGTTCAAGCTTACACCCGATCCGTTTGCTACCACTGTTAAATCTTTACCGTTTAAAGTTGGAACCATGCCTGAAGTAACCTGTGATGCCAAAACATTACCTGAAACAACATGGTAAAGAAGAATTGGACTTAGCTGCTCAGCAGTTAAGGCATTAATTCCATCAACTTTGAGTGCGGAAAACAAAGCTTCGAAAGCAGTATTCGTCGGTGCAAAAACAGTGTAAGGACCTTCGGCACTCAACGCATCAACAAGGTTAGCTTTAACAACAGCCTGAACTAGAATGCTGAAATTCGGATTGTTAATGGCATGATTGACAACACTTGCAGGCAAAATTACCTTATCAATTGCGTGTATCACTCCGTTTGAAGCTTCTACGTCAGTTACTATCACTTTGCTGCCATCCACCATCACGCCGTTGCTGACGTTAATGTACACCATCACATTATTTTGATTGGGTGCAGTATTGTTCAGGGTTGCGGCATATCCGGTTGTAACATCAGCAGCCATTACTTTTGCTCCGATAACATGGTTTAAAAGAATTGGTTTCAGTGTTTCTGCGCTTAAGTCAGCAAGACCGCTAACACCTAAATCGGCGAACAAAGCATTGAACGCATCATTCGTTGGTGCAAAAACGGTAAACGGGCCAGGGCCTTCCAAAGCACTTACAAGACCTGCTTTAGTTAAAGCCTCCGCCAGGATTGTGAAACGGCTATCAGTTGATGCAGTTTCAGCAATATTCATTGTCTGCATAGGAGCAGGATCTTCATCTTTATTACAAGATGCAAAAATGGCTACTGCTGCCAGTGCAACAAGTATCAGTTGAAATTTACGAATTGAATTTTTCATGATTTTAAATTTTTAATGTTTAATGATTAATGTTTCGTTGGAAGTATAACCATTAACTCATCATTTTGTTTAATATTTTTAGGTATATATTAAACATTATTTGCCAAAATTTTAATAAAAAGCTGATTTTTAGCAATTTAAAAATTTTAGAAATTTAATTAAATTAAAGAAATAAGTAATTGATAATTTGAAACAAATGTTCTTTTAAACATTAAAGATGGATTATCGGCTTAAAATTGATATTGAACTATTTTAAGGTATTAGTGGATAAATAAAACAGTAAGCACTACTTTTGTTCTTTTGTAAAAATGCCCCTTAGTCCCCAAATCAAAGGTTATTCATTTGCATTGCTGGCCACTGTAGCGGGTTCAACTGTGTATATTTTCAGCAAAACTGCCCTCGATTTGGTAAGTTTGGCTCAGTTTGGAGTTTACTGGTTTGCAATGGCAATTGGATGGAATTCCCTGTTTGCTTTAAGTTCAAAGAAAACAAGACATTTCAATAAAATTTCCAAGAACTCAATTAAAGTGCTATTTCTGTTAGGAATTATTGAAATTGTTGCAACCGCCTCATTTTTCGCTTCAATTTCAGTCGCACTTAACCCTGCCATTCCATCGTTTCTGAAAAACATGGAATATATTTTTGTAACATTGATGGGGGTTATTTTGCTCCACGAAAAGTTTTCGCGCATTGAAATACTGGCAGTATTTCTTACCATTTCTGGCGCCTTGGTTATCAGCTACCAAAATGGTTCAACAATTGAAGCATTTCTTACCGGCAGTTCAGGTTATATGCTGCTTGCAACCATTTTTTACGGCATCCGAACGATAATTGTGAAGAAAAATATAGAAGTTATAACCCCAACCATGATTGCCATCAACAGGTCGATTTTTCTTTTTGTATTCGCGGTAGCTATGCTTTTAATTTATAAGCAGGGGCTTTCTATTCCAACCTATGCCCTGATAATGATTTTGCTGGGTTCCTTTACCGGTCCATTTCTCACATCGCTAAGCCAATACAATGCTCTGAAATATATCGAAGCATCGAAATCGGCGATCATTCAAAGTACTACTGCTATGTTTGTTTTAATAACTGCTTACCTGGTTTTCGGACGCTTTCCGCTGCCATACCAGATTATTGGCGGCGTTTTGACCATCGCGGGACCAATGCTGCTGATGTTGGGAAGAAATTATCCCTTTAGCAGAAGATCCTGAGCATTTCTACACATGATTGAGTAATTACTTCAAAAATTCCTTATTCAAGATATTCATTTACTTGTTTTTATAGCAATTAATATTATTTTTGCACACCTGCTAAAGTTTTCAGGCCGGTAAAACAAATTTTATACTACTACTTAAAATCACAAATTTGTTTTACTCACATCCAGTACCCCACTACTGACTACAGTTAATGAAACTAGAATTTATTAATAACAAGTAGTTAAAAATTTAATTTATGAGCAAAAAAACGAATGTATTCAGGAAATTCCTGTTTGGAATAATCCTGTTTATTATGGGTACAAACCTAAATGCGCAACCTTACTGGGAAAATGTTTTGGAGGAACCTGATCCGGCATTTTTTACAGATATTTGGTTTGTGGAAGGAGCTGATGGCATGTGGCAAACCGGATGGGTACTTGACTACAATGGCAAGATTTTCAAAACGGAAGATGCCGGTGAAACATGGACGACAACTGACATCTCGTCCTATTCAGTAAGATTAAGCAATGTATGCTTTGTAGATGAAACTATTGGTTACTTATGCGACTATGATGGTAATATCTTCAAGAGCACTGATGGCGGAGCAACATGGACCGAACAATATAGCAGTGGCACCTGGTTTAGTTCAATTTCTTTTAAAGATGCCTTGAATGGTATTGTGTCGGGTACGCCAAATATGTACACTTCTGATGGCGGAACAACGTGGACTCAGGCAAGCGGAGGTGATAGTGATGAGTCTTATGGCTATGCTGCATATGCTGCTGGCGATACTTACTATTCAACAGAAATAGGGCTCTTTGATTATGGAGAAATTGGAAGAACCACAAACAATGGCCAATCATGGAATAATATTGTATCCGGCATTACTTTTTTACCAAATTATATTGCTTGTTACGGAGCCAACCACATAATGACCGGAGGGGCAAACGAAATAGTTTATTTTTCTCACGATGCAGGTGTTACCTGGGAACAAAGGACTTTGGACGATGGAATTGGTGATGCAGCAGTCTTTGCCTGGTTTGATGCCGACACGGTGTGGGCAGCTGGAAGTGATCTGTATAAATCCACTGATGGTGGTTATAACTGGGTTGCTGATACAATCTTCGGCCTGGGTACCCACAGAGAAATCTTTGTAACAGCTACAAATGTAACTTATGTTGCAAACGATATTTTTGGGGATAGCCAGACGATATGGAGAAAAGTTGGTGGCCTTCCTTTGAATGCAGATTTTGAGGCAAACCCCACAGAAGTTTGCGCCGGTTCATCTGTTGATTTTACTGACCTCAGCTATTTTCCACCCGAAACCTGGTCATGGTCTTTTCCAGGTGGAACACCTTCTTCTTCAACTGAACAAAACCCAACAGTAACTTATTCAACGGCCGGCGTGTACAGTGTTACACTAACTGTTACCCTGACTGGTGCAAGTGAATCAACAATGACAAAAACAGATTATATTCATGTTGTTGAATTAGCCGAACAGCCTGATATGCCTGCTGGTGACGTTGATATTTGCAACGGCAATATTTACACCTACACTGTTCCTGAAGTTACCTACGGCACTACATATATCTGGGAGCTCTCTCCTGAAGATGCCGGCACTTTGACTTCTGATATGAATGAAGCGACAATTAATACATCTTTTGACTGGTCGGGAGATTTCACACTGAAAGTGAAAGTAAACAATGCTTGTGGAGACAGCCCATGGTCAGATGCATTTGAAGGAACTTTGCACGCCAGCCCAGAAGTATTCAGCCTGAACGGCGGTGGTGCTTTTTGCGAAGGCAGCGAAGGTGTTGAAATTACGATGAGCGGATCTGAATCAGGTATAAATTACGTATTGTACCTCGATGGAGTTACAACCGGTATTATTGTAGCAGGAACAGGAAATGCTGTTTCGTTTGGCCTGGTCAACGTTCCGGGCTTTTATGAAGTATTGGCAGCATCTGATTTCTGTGATATATTCATGCCAGATCAAATTGAGGTATCCCTTGAATTTGCCCCTGCAGCACCTGGTCAAGTTGCTGGCCCTGAAGTAGCTTGTAATGTTGCAACAACTGATTATACCAGCACCGGGAGCGCTGACGCTGATAGCTATGTTTGGGAATTAAGCCCTGAAGAAGCAGGAACGATTAGCGGTAGCGAACTTGAGGCTACAGTTAGCTGGAATGCTGAATATTCAGGAACAGCTATTATTTCGTTGGCAGGCGTGAACGATTGCGGAACTGGCGAAGCATCTACATTAGAAGTTGCTGTTAACTCAAATTTTGTTCTCACAATCGATGGTGCTGATTTGACTTGCGATTTTCAGTCTGAAAGTTATTCAGTTGAACAAAACGAATCTTTTACTTACACCTGGGCAGTTACCGGAGGAACAATAACCGACGGCCAGGGAAGTTCTGAAATTACAGTAAGCTGGGGTGGTGAAGGAAACGGAAGCGTGTCTGTTGAAGTTGTTTCAAGCGACGGATGCACAGGAACATCTGAAGATTTCCCTGTGATGATTGACGATTGCACCGGTTTACAAGAAATTGGTGGTAATGACGCGCTTTCCGTTTATCCAAATCCTGCTCAAAACCAATTGAATGTTGTATATAATTCTGCTACCGCAAAACAATATTCATTGCAGATATTCAATACTGCTGGTGTGATTGTTTACAGCGAAAAGATGAGTGGCAATGGAAATGAAATCAGTACTGCAATAAACATCAGTGAACTGAAGCCGGGAATGTACTTTATCAGAATCAATTCTGGAAACACAGCAATTGCCAACAGCAAGTTTATTAAAGAATAAATTTTCAGAAATTTAATCTTATTTGCCGCCTTGAAAAGTAATTTTCAGGGCGGTTTTTTTTATAGTGGTTTTCCGCTATTTTTTTTATTTGGCTGAAAACCGTTACAAAATTTCATGGTAATAAGTTTAAATTTGAAATACTAACTTACTACTAAAAACTAATACCATGAAAAACTATCTTTTACTGCTACTTATGATGTTTCCGCCTGGTTTGCTTATTTCGCAAACTACCACCTACGCTGCGTTTCAACTGACAAACCTGGATGGAGAAAGGGTTTCATCTGCCGATTTACTGCAAAATGCTAAGCCAACAGTGATTATTTTCTGGAAATCCGGAAGTGCAAATTGTTGCGATAACCTCGAAAACATGCAAACAGCCTGGTTGGAAATGCTAAAAGAAAAAAATGTCAGGATGCTTGCCATTTGCGAAGATTTCAATGGCGATTGGAGTCATGTTAAACCTTTTGTTTACGGAAAAAACTGGGAGTTTGAAGTTTATCTTGATGTAAATGGCGATTGCCGAAGGGCAATGCAGGTTACTACTCTCCCGTTTACCATTGTATTCGATGAAAATCAACAAATGGTATGCAGTTACGCCGGCTACTGTAAAGGGAACGAAGACATTTTATGTGAAAAAATATTGCACCTACTCAATTTTGATAATGCTGATATGTTGAGTATTAACAATAAATAGCCAGTTACTACTTGCTTTTCAAAATCATCACACTGCTATCCTGGTCGGCGAGAACAACAACGGGCTCTTGGATTTTAACCGAAAAATCATCTACAGCTTTCATAATTCCCGGCCAATCAGGGTTATAATCGTGAATAATGATAACACCTCCCGGAGAAAGCCTCGGATAGAAAAACTCAAGCCCGGCTTTTGTGGGTAAATACAAATCCGCATCCATATTCACCAATGCAAATTTTTCGTTCCGAACTTCATTTGCCGTTTCAGGAAAATAACCCGGGTGAAAAATAAATTTTTCTGAAGAAAGCCTGCTTTTCACTCTTTCAAGCGATGTGTCGGCAAAATCGCGGCTGGTATAGGTTGCTGCCTTTCCTGTTTCCAATTCCAAATCTTCTTTTTTAAAACCATGAAAAGTGTCGAAAAGATGAAAAGCCCTTGATGTGTCCATCAAATGAATCAAATAAGCCGAATCGCCTTTGTAAACCCCTAGTTCAGCGAAAGCTCCTTCCACTTTATCTTTTTTCAGCCTTTCGATTTGAAACCAAAAATTATAAAACCTAACCTCGTCACGGTATTTTCTTTCAAGCTTTCTTAGTTCTGTGGAAACTAAATTATTTTTAACTGCAAATTGCCACATTTTGGGCTGATAGTTTTTATTGAAAAGAACAGAATAAACGTAATAAACCAGGTAAATTAAAATAATAAATATAAGAACAACCTGAACAATCTGATAAAGCGAAATCTGCATGGCAATAATTTTTCGGCAAAGATATTTTAATAAAGCCGTCGAGGCAAAATTCTTCTTAGTAGCTAACACCAAATAGTTTAAAATAAAAATTCACCATTTTTCTGAAAGCTTCTGCTTTGCGTATCTTTGTCGGGCAATTTGAAAATTATGTCACTGCTAAAATTTTTCCACAACAAATATTTTTACACTTTGCTTGCA
>DATCTB010000012.1:0-13801 GCA_036568185.1 Bacteroidales bacterium
AGTACCCTGCACTTGCTAAGGAAAGCGGTATCCAGGGCCGTGTATTTATCAATTTTGTTGTTGAAATTGATGGAAGGATTACTGACGTGAAAGTTCTGCGTGGTATTGGCGGCGGTTGCGACGAAGAAGCCGTGCGCGTGGTTCAAAGCATGCCGAAATGGAAACCAGGAAAGCAAAGGGGAAAACCAGTTAGGGTTTCCTACAACTTACCAGTTAAATTTACTTTGCAATAATATTCGGTTAGTTAATAATTATTTTAAAAGCTGTCAGAAATGGCAGCTTTTTTTATTTCAGGAAAACAATTTTATAAAAGAAGCATCGTTCTATATATAGAATCACATCGTGAAGAGCTGGCCATTAGCAACTGGAAAGATTTTTTGAAAGCTTATAATTTTTCTTAATTATAAATTTAAAAATCAATAAAATGGAAGCTAAAAAATCACCCAAGGCAAACCTGGAAAATAAGAAAATCATTTTTCTTGAAATTGGTTTTATTCTCGCACTTTTAATTGTTTTTGCAGCTTTTGGATACAGGAGCTATGAAAAAGACGTCTTTAATCCAAAGACAAGCATAACTGATAATTCGATCATCGAACATGTGCCAATAACTATCCAACCAGTTAAAGCACCGCCACCACCCCCGAAAAGCAATCCGCAGATTAACATTGTTGATGATAATAAATATATCCCTGATGATCCTGATATTGACGTAACAGCAACAGGAGATACAAAAGTTCCGGTATGGGTTGCCCCACCAATGAAGGATGAAGTGATTAAAGAAACTGAAATATTTAAATGGGTTCAATCACCGCCAGAATTTCCAGGTGGTCTTGTTGCTATGATGAAATACTTGCGGGATAATATTAAGTATCCTACATATGCAAGGGAAGTTGGAATACAAGGAACTGTTTATATAAATTTTGTTGTTGAAATTGATGGCAGTATTACCGCTGTAAATGTTTTACGTCCTATTGGTGGTGGTTGTGAAGAAGAAGCAATGCGTGTTGTTGAGAATATGCCAAAATGGATTCCAGGAAAACAACGAGATATTCCGGTAAGGGTTTCATTTAATCTTCCGGTAAAGTTTACTTTGCAATAAAGTTTAGTAAGAATAAAGCATTTGAAAAGCTGTCAGAAATGGCAGCTTTTTAAGTTATTTATACACCGCTACCGCGCGAATCCTTTCGCGTGGTAAAATATCCACAACAATAACATCAATCTAATCCACCCTCAAAACTTACGAAGTATGCTCCCTCAGCATTATGGAATTTATAATTGCGGATCATTTGGCAAATTTAAATAATATCATTCTACCACACGAAAGGATTCGTGCGGCAGCGGGGGAAGTAGAATAGCCCAATTAATTATCTGTTTTTTTGATTATTAAAGGAAAATAAAAATAGCTGACGTGATTGTAAATAAAAGGATAATTAAATTTATCTTTTAACAAATTGGATGTTATACTATCAATTGCTTTATCATCAACCCAATTTTTATCTGTTGGCCTGCATTTTATCTCAAAATTGATATCTCCTGAATCATAGACTGCTTTAATATAATAACACTTATCAGTATATCCTTTAATTAAGTCTATCCTGTTTTCTTTAGTTGTAAATTGATCCAACAGAATGTCATTATAAATAAAATTTTCAAGTTCATCATTAAGCACATGTTCATTATTATTAAAGAGAATTAGTCTTCTCAGTGCTCCGCATGTATAAGCGTTATCCCTAAAAAGTATTACAGACTTGGTCCTGAATAAATATTGAAGGAAAGTTATTTCGCTCAGAGAAACAAGCTCCTCACTTTTTTCATGTTTGGCCAATGGAATTATTCCCATAATTTTTCGTAAACTATCTTCATAATAGTTGATTTCAAGCGGAAATTTAAGTATTGGATAATCAAGCACCTCATTCCTTTCAACGCCTTTATCAACCTGCATTTCAATAAGAAAATCTTTTATTTCAGAACCTGACTTTGGTAACTCTAAATAATATTGAACATAGCTTTCATAAGACATTTTAACAAGCAGTTCATTAATTTTCTTTATTTCTTTAAACCGGATAAATGAGTAAAATAAGTAGAGAATAACTATCAGAATCATAGGTATCAAATACCATTTTATGTTTTTAGTTTTCATTTTCAAATTAACTTTTTTTCTGGTTAAAAAACTTGAAAACAACCTCAGCCTTCGCGTTGCCAACTACTGCCGAAAGTTCCTCTTTTGTAGCTGCTTTTATTTTTTTAACTGAACGAAATTTCCAAAGAAGTTTCTGTGCAGTTGAATAACCAACTCCTTCAATTTCTGTTAGTTCAGATTTGATAGTCCCTTTTTCGCGGGCTTTTCGGTGGTGCGTTATCCCAAATCGGTGGGCTTCATCACGTAATTGCTGAATAATTTTGAGTGTTTCTGTTTTTTTATCGAGGTAGAGTGGGAGCGGGTCGTTTGGGAAATACAGTTCTTCCAGTTTTTTGGCTATGCCAATGATGGTTACTTTCCCATACATATCAAGCTTTTTCAGGCTTTTCACTGCCGAGCTGAGTTGCCCTTTTCCTCCGTCAACAATGATAAGCTGAGGCAGTGGTTTTTCTTCCTCCAACAAGCGGCTGTAGCGCCTCAGGACAATCTCCTCCATCGAAGCAAAATCATTCGGGCCTTCAACATTTTTAATATTAAAATGGCGGTACTCTTTTTTGTTAGGTTTAGCATCAACAAACTGTACCATTGCCGCCACCGGGTAATCACCCTGAATATTTGAATTGTCAAAACACTCAATAACTTCAGGCAAAACTTTCATCCGCAGGTCGGCCATCATTTGATTGAGAATGCGTTTCTTATGCCTGTCAGGGTCAGTAAGGGCGGCTTGTTTTTGTTTTTCGAGCTGGTAATACTTTGCGTTTCGGGTACTTAAATCCAGTAGTTGTTTTTTGTCTCCGCGTTGCGGAATATGAATAGTTGTGCCCGGAATTTCGATTCTAGGGGCAAAAGGCAGAATAATTTCTGAAGAATTACTTTCAAAACGTTCACGAAAATCAAGCAAAGCAAAAACCAGCAAATCCTCCTCGGTTTCATCAAGTTTAGCTTTCATTTCAACAGTATGCGCCTGGACTATCGCGCCATTCACCACTTTCAGGTAATTGGAATACGCTATTTTATTGTCTAGGATAATGGACACTACATCCACATTGTCAATCTTTGGGTTGACGATGGTTGATTTACTTTTATACTTATCAAGAATTTCAATTTTTTCCTTGATTTTTTGCGCCAGCTCAAACTCCATTTTCTCAGCCGCATCGTGCATTAAAAGTTTCAGTTCGCTAAGCACGTTGGTAATATTTCCTTTAATAATCAACCTGATGTGGGCAATCATTTCTAAATACTCTTCTTCAGTCTGGTAACCAACGCAAGGCCCTTTGCAATTACCCAAATGGTATTCGAGGCAAACCTTGAATTTCCCTTTTTCAATGTTTTGAGGGCTCAGGTTTAAAGAGCAAGTCCGGACTTGATACAACTGTTTGATAGTATCCAGCAACGTACGCATCATCTTCACAGAAGCATAGGGGCCGAAATACTCAGAGCCGTCTTTTATAGGATTGCGGGTTGGGAAAATACGGGGAAAACGTTCGTTTTTTATGCAAAGCCAGGGAAAAGTTTTGTCGTCTTTAAGCTGGATATTGTATTTCGGCTGGTGTTTTTTTACCAGGTTATTTTCAAGCAACAAAGCATCCAATTCCGTTTCGGTAACTATAAACCTGATATCGGCTATTTTCCTGACAAGCATATTCAGCTTGCCGCCCAGCAGTTTTTTGTTGAAATAGCTGCCAACCCTTTTTTTCAGGTTTTTAGCTTTACCAACATAAATTATGTTTCCTTCCTTGTCAAAATACTGGTAAATTCCCGGTTTTCCAGGCAAGGACTTGAGCAGGTTCTTAAAATCTATATTTGAAGCAGCTTGTGGCAAGAATTAATTTTTTAACAAAACTAAAAGTTTTAATTTCTTAACAGGAAATTAAGAATGAAATTTCCTTTCTACTGGATTGGTTCCAGCATTTGAACCAGCCTGACAAAGTCATCCACACTGAGGCGTTCAGCCCGTTTATCTAAAATTTCATCTTCAGGGTTAAGAAAAGAAAAGTGGGCTTTTAAAGCATTCCGAAGCATTTTTCTGCGTTGGTTGAAAGCAGTTTTTACCACCTTGAAAAAAACCTGTTCGTCGCAATCAAGTTGCATCTTTTCATTCCTGACAAGCCTGATAACGCCAGATTTTACTTTAGGCGGTGGAAAAAACACATTTTCATTTACCGTAAAACAATATTCAATATCGTACCAGGCTTGAAGCAGGACGCTTAAAATCCCGTAGGTTTTGCTTCCGGGTGGCGCTGAGATGCGCTCTGCTACTTCTTTTTGGAGCATGCAAACTACTTCTGGCACCAGGTTGCGGTGTTCGAGCACTTTGAATAAAATCTGGCTGGAAATATTATAGGGGAAATTGCCAATCAAAGCGAATGGTGTTGAATGTAGCTGCATCAAGTCCATTTTTATGAAATTCGCTTCAACAATTTGGAGCTTTTCTTCTTTAAAATGCCCATTCAAATATTCAATTGATTCCCTGTCAACTTCAACCAAGATAAGCTTGTCGATGGAGTTTTTTCGTAATAAAAATTCAGTAAGTACGCCAGTTCCTGGGCCCAGCTCACATACCGTTTTAAAGCCATCTCCCAGGCAGGAAACAATTTTTTCTGCAATGTTTTTGTCAGTTAAAAAATGCTGCCCTAAATGCTTTTTTGGTTTTACCATTCTTTTGTTTGTGCAGAATATTTTAATTCGGAACGTCCAAATTATCTTCCCGCAAAGCCCTGTATTGAACCCGGGCTTCATTGGAGTAAATGCTTTCCGGATAATTTGTCATTAAAAACAGATATAACTCCATTGCTTTCTGGTTATTTTTAAACTGCAATCGCTGCAATTCGGCCTGTTTAAAGGTTGCGTTATCTGCTTTAATGCTTTCGGGAAAACGCGCTACCATGTATGCATACAGGGAATCAGCCACTTGATAATTCTGTAATTGGGTGTAGATTTCCGCTTTTTTATAAATTACAAATTGCCTTGCATTGTCGCCGATCACCTGTTGTTCAATCAGGTTCAGCCAAGCCAGTGAAGAGTCATACTGCAACTGGTATTGAAGCAAATCGGCCTTGCCAAATTCGCTGAGAGTAAAGCCGGTAGTGTCTTCCTGGATGATGTCGTTAATAAACAAAGATAACTCAATCGCATCATTGGCTATTAGTTTTGAAGTGGCCGATTTCAGAATGTCAAGCCTGGTTTTGGCCCAGCTATATTCGCCAACATAATAAAATAATTTTGCATTTCTGAATTTGGCTTCGTGGCCAATCGGCTCATTTTTCATTTCACCCTCAATTTGAGAGTAAAGCAAAGAAGCATCCCACACTTTGTCGGTAGCCAGTAAAATATTGGCTAATTCAAGTTTTAGTTCAGCTTTGTTCTCAGCACTGATATTAACAATTGCCAACGTTGTTTCGAGCAACTGGATGGCTTGCTGGTATTCGCCAAGCCTGAAGGCTGTAATATGCGCCAGGTTAAGTGCAATTGGCAAGGTCTGGGTATTTAAGCCCAACTCGTCAAGAGCGTGGTTTCCGGTTTTTTGTAAATCTTTGTAAACCTCAATGCTGGTGCCTGGGTCAGCTTCAGCCTGCAGCACATAAGCCAGGTAATATCCGGTATAACTTTGCAGGTAAAAAGGCGTTTGTTCCTTTTTGTTTTTTACATATTCAAATGCTTTAACAGCTGTTGCATAATCCTTGTTTGAGAGTGCAACTTCTGCCACTTCCATAACTGTGATTTCATGGTCGTTGTAGCGCATATCAATCGACCGGGCTTGCCTGAAAGCCAAAGAGAAATCTTCGTTTTGCATAGCATACCACACCAGCATTTCCGAAAAAACAAGATTGTCGGGGTTTGCCTGTGTTTTTTCAAGGAGTTTTGTTTTAAGAATATCACCAAGATTGTTATCTACGTCCAGCCTGAGCAAGCCCTGCAACTGGTTTTTAATGCGTTGCATATCTGAAGGGTTGGCCGCAAGATAGTCAAGCAGAGCGTCGTACATGCTGTTGTAGTCACCATTAAACCGGTAAATATTGGCAATTTCGAAATTATAACTATTGTTGTTTCCGGGCAATTGCCTGGCTTTAACATAAACTTCCAGCGCTTCTTCGTAAAAACCACGTGCTTGCAAAGCATTTGCAATCTGTACCACTAGTGAATTTTCAACAGGAAGCTGTTCAATTATTTGATTTAAAAGTTTTGAAGATTTTCTGTCGTTACCCATTATTTTGTTCAACCAGGCATCGTCAATAATGTAGCGGAAATTTGAATTGGAAATATTGCTTTGATTCTTAATTAATTTCTCGGCTTCCTTGTAATCTTTCATTTCCACCAGGCAGTTCAGGTAATACATATAATAGTATTGCTGCGGATATTTATCATAAAGCTGCGAAAACAATTCGGCTGCCTTTTGGTATTCCTGGTTCTGATAATACGACTTGGCAAGTTCTTCCTTGCTCCTGTCAGGATTTTGTTGCGGTGGCTGTTTTTGCAGCATTATCGGTTCAGTTTGCGCAGAAACTGGAATTGCTACCGCGAAAATAAGCACCGGCAGAATGAAAAAGACAGAATATATGGTTATTAGTTTTTTCAAATAAATTAGTTTTTAGACAGACTGTCGAGCAAATAGCCAATTTTTGAATTGAACACTTCGTAGTTGTCAAGTTGCGAATTTATCTTTTTTTGATACAATTCCATTTTATGTTGTAAAATAGCCACAGCTTCACATTCTTGTTCAAAGTACAATTTCAAGTCATCACTATTAAGCAATTCGTTTTCTGTGTCAATTCTAAGGTTGCTTAGTTGTTTCTTACTAAAATTTATTTCTTCAATTATTTGATTATTTTCTTCCAAAAATAGTTTGAAAGACTTGCTTATTTCTGAATAATTTATTCTTTCAGGAATTCTTAATGAGCTGTCAATCAAATCCAGGTTTGCCAATTGGCTTTCTATATTTTTTATTTTAGAACTTATCAAAGTAGTATCAATGGTTTGAAAAGCAGAAGCATCATTTGCAAGAACAGTCGTTAGGCTATCAATTTTAGTTAAGTAATCAGGTCTTTTTTTTTCCTGTGAACATGAGGATAAAACCATAATACCGGCAACCAATATTGACAGTTTAGTTTGTATGTTAATTAATTTTCTCAAATCCAGTATAAGTTTGCAATGCTTTTGGAATTTTAATTCCGTCGTCAACCTGGTTGTTTTCAAGCAAAGCGGCGACAATGCGGGGCAAAGCCAGCGCACTTCCGTTCAGGGTGTGGGCAAGCTGCGTTTTCCCTTCTTTTTCTTTAAAGCGCAATTTCATCCGGTTAGCCTGGAAAGTTTCAAAGTTAGAAACCGAGCTAACCTCAAGCCAGCGTTTTTGTGCAGCCGAAAAGACTTCGAAATCGTAAGTCAATGCTGACGCAAAACTCATATCGCCACCGCAAAGCCTCAGGATGCGGAAAGGAAGTTCAAGTTTTCTTAGCAATCCAGACACGTGCTCTTTCATTTCTTCCAAAGTTTCGTAAGATTTGTCCGGGTGCTGAATTTGTACAATTTCCACTTTGTCAAACTGGTGCAAGCGGTTCAGCCCGCGTACGTCTTTCCCGTACGACCCTGCTTCGCGCCTGAAGCAATTGGAGTAAGCTACATTTTTTATTGGAAAATCTTCTTCTTTCAAAATTACGTTCCTGTAAATATTGGTAATTGGTACTTCTGCGGTTGGAATTAAATACAAGTTATCCTCGCCTACGAAATACATCTGGCCTTCTTTATCAGGCAGTTGCCCTGTTCCGTATCCTGAATCTTCGTTAACCAGCAAGGGCGGCTGGTATTCAAGGTAACCGGCATTTACGGCTTCATCCAGGAAAAAGTTAATCAAAGCACGCTGAAGGCGGGCACCTTTTCCACGGTAAAAAGGAAATCCGGCCCCGGTAACTTTGTTGCCAAGTTCGAAATCAATAATTTCATATTTCGATGCCAAATCCCAATGTGGAACTGCTGTTTCTCCCAAAACCGGAATTATTCCTTCCTGGTGAATTTGTTCATTTTCTTCGGCAGTCTTGCCTTTCGGCACAGAAATATGAGGCAAATTGGGTAATTCTACCAACTTTGCATTCAATTCAGAAGTTACGCTTTCCAGCTTTTGCTCAAATTCTTTTGCCTTTTGTTTCAGCCCTGCTGACTCTGCCTTGATTTTTTCAGCTTCATCACGCTTGCCGGATTGGTAAAGAATTCCAATTTCTTTCGCCAGCAGGTTGGATTGGGCCAGGGTATCGTCCAATTCTCGTTGCGACGATTTTCTCAAATCATCCAATTCAACGAGTTCGGTTATTTTTTTTCCGGCATCAATATTTTTAATGGCGAGACGGTCGATTACCAATTCCTGGTTTTCTCTGATAAATGAAATCTGGAGCATGCTTTAAAATTATTTTTGTGCAAATTTACTGTAATTGTTGTTCAATTTTTATTGAGTTTACATCAAAAGCTTTTGTGGCTCTTTGTGGCTTCTTCGTGTTTTTTGTGGTATAGCTTAAAATACTGTGAAACAAAGTTTCACTAAGTCTTTGAGCCAACTTTATTTTATTTTAATAAATAAAAATTTCCTACCGGGAAAATAAAAAAACCCGGACTGCTGAAGCAAACCGGGTTTCCATATCTATTAAACAAATCTACTTTGCTTCGTCGTCAGTTGGAATAACGCTTACAAATGATTTGTTGTTTCTTCTTTTTCTAAATTCAACAACACCATCGTTCAGGGCAAACAATGTGTGGTCTTTTCCCATTCCTACATTAATTCCAGGATTGTGGGTGGTGCCTCTCTGGCGAACAATAATGTTGCCGGCTGCAGCAAATTGGCCACCATATATCTTAACACCCAGTCTTTTACTTTCTGATTCGCGTCCGTTTTGGGAGCTACCCATTCCTTTTTTGTGAGCCATTTTCTTCTGGTTTAATTAGTTAAACTGTAATCGATTCAATAAGTACTTTACTAAGGTCAGCACGAAATCCATTTGATTTCTGGTACGTCTTCCTTCTTTTCTTGTGGAAAACAACCACTTTATCGCCTCTCACATGCGAAACAATCTTAGCGTCAATTTTAGCGCCTTTCACATGTGGTGTGCCAACTTTCACTTTGCCATCGTTATCAACCAACAATACTTCGTTGAATGCAACTTTAGCTCCTTCTTCACCTTCAAGCCTGTTTACAAAGACTTCCTGTCCCTGCTCTACCTTGAATTGCTGCCCGGCTATATTTACAATTACATACATTTTTTTACGTCTTTAAATTCCTTTCGGATTTTGGAGGTGCAAAAATAACAAAAAAAACGAATAAGCAAATATTTGTTGCTAATTTTTACTTCTTTTGAAAAATAGCAAACGACTACCAATATTCATCCCTCGTGATGGGCTGGCATTTACCAGCAAAATTCCTATAATAATAAGTAAAAACCACAGTATATAGCTGAATTTAAATGCTTCACCGTCGATAATTCCCCAAATAATGGCCACAATTGGAATAAGATAAGTTACCGAAGATGCAAAAATGGGGCTGCTTACTTTTATTAATTTATTGAATGCAATTAATGCTATGCCGGTACCAACTATTGATAAAATGGATAAATATCCTAAGCCAATTAAATTGTGAGTATCAGAAATCAATTTTTTTGGTATTTCTGAAAAAAACAATACATATATAAATAAAGGTATACCAATGTAGAAAAATGTCAAAACTGTTATGGTAAGCGAATTGATCTCTTTCATTTTCACCTTAATAAAATTGACATTGAAGGCATAGCAGATGGTTGCCATAATAATCAGAATCGAATAGCTGAAATTAAAGGCAAACCCCTGCTCGCCGTTAACATAAATAAGCCCAACCGCTCCGGCGAGGCCAATCATAACCCCTAAAACATTGTACCAGCGCGTTTTCAATTTAAAAAATGAAATTCCCATCAGCAATGTAAATAAAGGAGTGAGCGCATTCAAGGTACCTGCAAGGTTGCTGTCAATACCCGTTTGAGCTTTCGCAAAAAGCAAGGCAGGAATCAGGCTGCCTATGAATCCTGATAAAGCCAGGTTTAAAGCCATTTTCGAGTTCATTTTCAATGCTTTTTTTATTCCTATTGGAAGTAGAAACAAAAAAGTAATTACCACCCGCATGATTCCTACTTCGGTAGCATTGAAATAAAGGAGAGATTTTTTAATTAAAATAAAAGAACTGCCCCACACCAAAACAAGGCTAATCAGAATAATCCAGGAAGAAAGGGCTCGTTTTTCGACAGTCATTTAGTTAGATAATTCAGTCTGCAAATCTACTCAATACTTCTTCCGCAACCTTCAAAGATTAAATTTATCAGGATAAAGCCTTAAAAAAAACAGAAATAATTCTATACATTTGTATCAAATCTTACCTATTGCATGAATTTATAATACTAATGTAGTTGAACTGGTGAGTAATTGTTGACTATGATTGACAAAGAACAGAAGAGGTTTAGGAAAGGACTGAAGGAAGGAAATAGAGAAATCTTCGAGGAGATTTATAAAACCTATTATTCCCCTTTGTGCTTCTATTGCCTGCGATATGTTGGTGATATGGAAGAAGCCAGGGAAATTGTGCAAACTTTATTTCTAAAGGTTTGGATTAAAAGAAAAGAACTCAAAATTGCAGGTTCTGTTAAATCGTATTTATTTAGTGCGGTTCAGAATTTTGCTTTAAATCATCTTCAACAACAAAAAATTAAGCAAAAGTATATTGTCCGCAAAATAAATTTCCCGATTCAGCAATTAGAAAATGGGCAGAATAAATTAGAGGAAAAAGAGTTGAGAATGTTAATTAAAAGTGCCATTTTAAAATTACCAAAAAGAAGAAGGGAGATATTTGAACTCAGCAGGTTTGAAAATCTGAAATACACGCAAATTGCAGACCAGTTGAGGATTTCAGTGAAAACAGTTGAAATACAAATGTCAAAATCTTTAATTTATTTGCGAAAAGTTCTTAGTGATTACATCGCTGGTATATTGGTGGTTTTATTTTGGATTTCGAACATTTAGTTAACCGTTGAAATACAGATAAATACAATAAATTTGAATTTTTTTTAAAAATATAATAGGGGTAACAAGCAAAATGCTTGTCATTATGTTACAATATTGAAAGTTTTATAGGGGAGGAAATAAATTGAAAAGGAAAAACACATACTTAAATCTTCTTGAGAAGTATTTTTCAGACAACTGTTCTGAAGAAGATAAAAAGCACGTGGAAAGATTAATGAAAGATTCACCTGAAGTGCAGGCTTTGTATGACGAATATTCTCAAATATGGAATTTTTCCGGTTCGAGCAACCAGAATGTTTCCTTGGATGTAAATAAGGATTGGGAAGATCTGAATAAAAGAATTAACGCAATTGAGTCAATTTCCATTGAACTTAAACCTGCTGGATATTCAGTAAGCAAAAAATTTGTGTTGGTAGCTGTCCGTGTAGCTGCGGTTTTAATTATTGCTTTTGGGCTTTTCTTCCTTTTTAATAATATTTCTAATGATAAAACACCTGTAAATATAAGTTATACAGCTACTGAAGTTATTGATGCTCCTCTTGTTTTGGCTGATGGCTCTGAAGTTTTCTTGAATACAGGTGCCGAAATCAATTATCCTGAAAATTTTACTTCCGAGGTTAGGGAAATTAATTTTTCAGGAAACGCATTTTTTAATATAGCACACAACCCTGATAGACCATTTATCATTTCTGCCGGCGAACTTCAGATAGAAGTGTTAGGCACTTCATTTAATTTGTGCACCTGTCCTGAAACTGATGAATCGATACTTTGCCTCGAAAGTGGAAAAGTGCGTTTTTCTTCCATCAGTATAGTTGATGGCAGTGTTAAGGAACAGGTGATTCTGACAGCAGGTGAAATAGGAATTTTTAACAGAAAAACCGGCTTAATTTCAAAATCTGAAATTCAAAATAGAAATTATCTTGCCTGGAAAACCGGTGTCCTGGTTTTTGATAAAACACCGCTTGACGAAGTTATTTCGGCAGTTGAACAAACATACGGCTTGAAAGTTGAGTCGGGCAAGTCTTTGGCTGATTTGAAGTTGACAGCCAGGTTTGATAACGAGATACCTGAAACCATATTCGAATCGCTTCAAACTATTTTTGGAATTCAATATTCGATTGACGGTAAAAAGGTATTTCTGAATTAAAGTATTACCGATATATTCTCCTCTTTTTTTTCGTAGATTAGCTGCCAAATTTTAGTTAATTCTAGCTAAAGGATGATATGTACTTTTTTTTGCAAATTATTTTGCAGGCCGCTATATTTAATAAGCAAAGCAAAAACTTATGTCTTTTGTATAACATTGGCTTTGGTGCTATTTGCGTTTGCTCCATTGCTTGCACAGTCTGAAGTAAAAGCTAATTCAGCTTTGGTTTTTGAAAATGTGAAATTGTCGGAGGTATTAATACAATTATCGGAATTAAAGAACCTGAACTTTTCGTACGATGCCAACGACCCCGTTTATAATAAAACTATTTCATTTCGTTCTTCAGGTGAGAACACGGATGAAATTCTTAGCGAGATTATTTTAAAAAATGGTTTGGAATACAAGCAAATTGGAAACCAGATTGTTTTATTTCAATCTAAAAATAGCCGAGTAGAAACAGGCATTATTGTAGAACAGGCAGTGCTACAGGGAACCGATTCCAATAGTGAAATTGTTGGCGAGCGTTTTGATGCTGGACCGATTTTAGAATACAAACTGGATACAATTTACCTGATGGATACAATCGTGCGTGTAGATACAATCAGACTGACAGATACTGTTTTTATTGAAAAGGCTAAAACTGAAAATACTACTCCGGCAAAAATCAAGAAAATACCGGTTGACTTTTTCCAGCCTGGAATAGAGCGCGACAAGGGCTGGGCAATGAATTTATTTGCAGCACCTTTATTAAGTGATTTCTCTATGGTCGATGGACAGAAGGCTTTTACATTAAGAAGTTTCTCTCTTGGAATTGATGCTGTTAAACTGCTTGAACGCTGGAATGTTTCAGCAGGGTTGCGCTTAACGCAATTCAATCAACGCTTTACACAACAATATACGCAGGAAGAAGGCGGCTTTTACAATACCGACACCATTGATGCCTATTATACGGTGATTGATATGGATACTGCCTGGTATTATGTTACTGATTCATCGTGGATACCACTGCAAACGCAGGAATATAGCTACGAACAAACAAACACATTAGGTTATCTTGAGCTCAATCTGTCGGCTTCTTTCGATGTTTTTCAGAGTAAGAAAATGAGGGTTTACCTGAAAGCCGGCGGACAAATCAGTTTTTTAATATATAATAGCGGTATTGCCATTCCTGATAAAAATAACGGTGAAGGTGTTAATTTCAATGAACTGCAATTTAACACGGTAAATTATTCCATTTTAATGGGGGCAGGTTTTAAGTATAGAATTGCAGACAAAGCTGATTTCTTTTCTGAACTTTATTATTCAGGATATTTCAATTCTATTGTACCAGATTTCCCAATTAATACCAACATCAATGCAATTGGCTTAAAATTTGGTTTGGTTTTTTATTTCTAACTAAAATATTTGTTGTTGATACATTTTAAAAATATCAAATATTTTCAATCAGTGAATGCTGTTTTTGGGAAAACGGTTGACGCTATTTTGCGTACTCC
>DATCTB010000013.1:0-2774 GCA_036568185.1 Bacteroidales bacterium
AGAAATGGCATTGTATCCCGAAAAAATTTCTTCAAGCATTGAAAAATACCGCTTCCGCGAAGCCTTATCGGAATTGATGAACCTGGCACGCCTGGGCAACAAATACCTGACCGACCAGGAGCCCTGGAAGAAATTTAAAACTGATGAAAATACTGTAAAGAACATTTTAAATGTTTCGCTTCAAATTGCTGCCAACCTGTCTATTCTTTCCGAACCTTTCCTTCCTTTTTCCAGTAATAAACTGCAAAAGTTGTTGAATATTTCAGACTTAAAATGGAAAGATGCCGGCAGGGCTGATTTGCTGAAACCAGGGCACCAGCTAAACAAAGCTGAATTGCTTTTTGATAGAATAGAAGACAAGGAAATTGAAGCGCAAGTGCAAAAATTATTGAATACCAAAATGGAAAACGAAAACTCAAGCCCGGCAAAACCCTCGAAAGGAGAGATAGAATTTGATGATTTTGTAAAAACCGACATCCGCACCGGGACTATTCTTGAAGCTGAAAAAGTGCCAAAAACCAAGAAACTGCTGAAACTGAAAATTGACACCGGCATCGACAAACGCACTGTTGTTTCGGGCATTGCCGAATATTACGAGCCGGAAAATATTATTGGGAAAAAAGTTTGTGTTTTGGTCAACCTGGCACCCCGGCAGCTAAAAGGAATCATGTCGCAGGGAATGATTTTAATGGCCGAAGACAAGGACGGAAAACTGGTTTTTGTTTCACCTACTGATGAGGTGAGCAACGGCAGTGAAGTTAAATAGCGTTTGATTAAAAATATTTTAAAAAAAGCAGTATTTTTGCAGCCCTAAAACAAAGGCCCCATAGTTCAAGGGATAGAACGGAAGTTTCCTAAACTTTAGATTCAGGTTCGAGTCCTGGTGGGGCTACAAAAACCACTTCTCTGCGAGGTGGTTTTCTTATTAATAACCTTTTTATCAAATATTTCTAAAAAAATTATTTTAAATTAGCTTCCTTAATAAGCTATTTTAATATTATGAAAAAAATTATCTTATCATTTGTCGTTGTTTTTCTATCTGTATCTGCATTCTCACAGGCATATATTGCGTGTGCCCGCAAAGAAAAAGAGTGGGGCTATATTGATGAATCAGGAAAATGGGCTGTGAATCCGCAATTTGAACACGTTCACAATATAAGCGAAGGGCTGGCTGCATTTCGCAGTGGTGGAGAATGGGGTTTTGTTGATAAAACAGGGAAAATTATTATCAATCCGCAGTTTGAGAATGTGAGCGATTTCCATAGTGGACTTGCAGCGGTTCAGAAAGGTAAAGAATGGGGTTTTATAGATAAAACAGGTAAGTGGATTGTCAACCCACAATTTGAAAAAGCGTTGGATTTTGCTGAAAATGTTGCGGCTGTCAGCAATCATGGCGAGTGGGGTTTTATTGATAAAACAGGTTCTTATATTGTTAATCCACAATTTAATAAAGCGGAAAGTTTTTCAGAAAACCTTGCAGCTGTGTTAATGGGAAGAGATTGGGGTTATATTGATAAAAAGGGAACCTGGGTAATCAATCCACAATTTGAATATGCTGAACCATTTATAGATGGCCTGGCAAAAGTGAGAAAAGCAGGCGAATGGGGATTTATAAACAATAGCGGCCTCTATATTATCAACCCGCAGTTTGAATTGGCAAATGATTTCAGTGAAGGACTGGCCGCAGTTCGCAAAGGGGCAGATTGGGGTTTCATTGATAAAAAAGGAAACTATGTTATCAATCCACAATTTCAGGATGCCGGCGATTTTAGTGAAGGACTTGCGCCGTTTAAAAAAGGCAAGGAATGGGGTTTTGTTGACAAAACCGGAAAATATATTATTAATCCACAATTTTTGAATGCCAAAGGTTTTGTTGATGGTTTGGCTGCCGTAATGATTCTCAAAGAGTGGGGATATATTGATAAAAAAGGAGGATGGGTTGTCAATCCCCAATTCGAAAGAGCCTATGATTTCAAGAACAATAGGGCTATGGTTCAAAAAGCTGGAGAAATTGGCTGGATAGATAAATCGGGAACTTACATCATCAACCCGCAATTCCCAAATGCCTTTGATTTTTTCAAGGCAGATTAATGAAATAGTTAATTCTAGTTCTTTCCTTTTTCAAAAGTTACAGTTATTGCCGTCTTATAATTCGAATACAAACTAACCGGTTCGGTTTCGTTGCCTATTTTGTCTGTTTCCATTATAATCACCGCGGTTTTTGTTTTTTGAAGAATTTCAACCAAACTATTTTCAACTTCGAGTTCAACTAATGTTTCCACTGCTTTGCTTACTTTTCCATTCACATCAACTTCCGCGGAAGCGATATTTCCAAATTCTATGGTTTCTGCAATTTCGTTTCCACCTGGTTCAAACAATTGCAGTTTTAACTTCATTGCAAAGGGAAATCCATTCACTGCTTTCAACAATAATTTGCCAGTTGTTCCATTTTGAATATTTGAATTTATCTGGATAGTATCTGAAAATACAAGGAAATTGGATTGCAGTATGAGTGGAATTTTAAGGCTTAAACTGCCGTAAAACGCACAAGTGTCCCAACTAAAATTTTCGGCTTGCCCGTTCCAGTTTGTGCGGCCAGCTACCTGCACAATAAAGTGGTCAGGGTTAATGTCGAACAAATCTTTTACATTGCTATTGGTGGTTTCAAATATTACCTCAGTCGTTGCCGATTCGCCGGGAATCAAAGGATAGAGCACTTTTACAGAATCGGTATTCAGTGTAGCGTTTACCGGAAATGACTGATTAACTGCTGT
>DATCTB010000014.1:0-3642 GCA_036568185.1 Bacteroidales bacterium
GATGGAACAGGTTGACCGCACTTTCGATTTCATTGTGAGCCGCGCAGTTACTTCACTCCCTGAATTTTTAAGGTGGACAAGAAATAAATTTCATCGCAAATCATTCCACGATTTACCCAACGGAATACTCTATTTAAAAGGTGGCGAAGTTAGCCAGGAAATTGCTGACATCAAGCCTTTGAAAGTAAAAGTGTACGACATTCCTGCTTATTTTGAGGAAGAATTTTTTGAAACAAAAAAAGTAATCCGAATTAACCGCTAATTTTTTCTAAGCTGAAAAGCTAATTTGCAAAGGCGTAATGGATTATGTTGAAAATTAATTTTTAAACAGCAATAAAAAACCTTAATTTCGCCCCTTCTTAAAAAAATAAATCTATGACAGAAACAATTAAAACAAGCCTAAGGGATTCAAAAGCAGCCAGGTGGGCGGCTTTGGGAATTATTTCCATCACCATGTTTGCTGGCTATTTGCTAACAGATATTATGTCGCCACTGAAGCCCATGCTTGAATCGCAATTAAAATGGAGCAGTACCGAATACGGTTTTTTCACGAGCGCCTATGGTTGGTTAAATGTATTTTTTGTGATGCTCATTTTAGGGGGAATTATCCTCGACAAAATGGGCGTTCGTTTTACCGGGCTGATGGCTTCCGGAATTATGGTTTTAGGCGCAAGTATTAAGTATTACGCTATTTCTACAGTTTTTCCTCCTGAAGCCTTGATTTTTGGTTTTAAATCACAGGTAGTTATTGCATCCATAGGATTTGCAATTTTTGGTGTGGGGGTTGAAATTGCTGGAATTACCGTTTCAAAAATTATAGTTAAATGGTTTAAAGGACACGAAATGGCTCTTGCCATGGGTATGCAAATGGCTGTTGCCCGTTTGGGAACACTGCTGGCTATGGCTGCTCCTGTTCCGATTGCAAATTATTTTAATAAATCCATTTCGGCTCCTATTGCTTTTACCCTGGTGCTTCTTGTAATTGGTTTTATTGCCTTCTTTGTTTACACTTTTATGGACAAGAAACTGGATGCATCTGTAGCATTAAGCAATAAAGATGTTGAACCAGAAGTTCCGTTTAAACTGGCCGATATTGGTTTGATAATGAAAAACAGAGGTTTTTGGCTAATTGCCATGCTTTGCGTATTGTTTTATTCCTCAGTTTTCCCTTTTTTGAAATATGCTGCTGACCTGATGGTAAATAAGTATCATGTTGAAGAGGGCACAGCTGGCTTGATACCTAGCCTATTGCCCTTGGGAACTCTTTTCCTGACTCCTTTCTTTGGAAGTATTTATGACAGAAAAGGAAAAGGTGCAACTATTATGATAATTGGTTCGTTCATGCTTATTGTTATCCATGGAATTTTCTCACTTCCAATTTTGAATCACTGGGTGATAGCTGTAATTTTAGTTATGTTGCTTGGGGTAGCGCTTTCGCTCGTACCTTCTGCAATGTGGCCTTCAGTTGCTAAAATTATTCCTGAAAAGCAATTGGGAACTGCTTTCTCACTCATTTTCTGGATTCAAAACTGGGGTTTGATGGGTGTGCCGCTTTTGATTGGAATCGTGCTTGACCAGACCAATCCAGGCGTTTCTGCTGCCAAAGCAGCCAGTGAAGATATTTCATATGATTATACCTGGCCCATGGTAATTTTTACAATTTTCGGCGTGTTGGCTGTACTTGTAGCGTATATGCTGAAAGCCGAAGACAAGAAAAAAGGTTATGGTTTGGAATTACCAAATATTGAAGATAAAATTTAAATTATAAAATTAGAAAAATGGCAAAAGATATTTTAAAGCTAAAACCGGAAGCAGTTTGGAAGCATTTTTATGCATTGACACAAATTCCAAGGCCTTCCAAAAAAGAGGAAAAAGTAAGACAATTTTTAAAAGAATTTGGTGAAGGCTTAGGTTTGGAAACCATTGTTGATGAAATTGGAAATGTAATCATCAAAAAGCCTGCAACCAAAGGAATGGAAAATCGCATGGGTGTTATCCTGCAAGGGCATATGGATATGGTACCCCAAAAAAATGCCGACACCGCGCACGATTTTGAAGTTGACCCAATTGATGCCTATGTTGATGGCGAATGGGTTACCGCAAAGGGAACCACACTTGGAGCCGACAACGGAATGGGCGTTGCTGCCTCGATGGCTGTTCTTGAAGCAACTGATATTGCACACGGCCCGCTGGAAGTTTTGGTAACAATGGATGAAGAAACCGGTATGACAGGTGCTGAAAACCTGAAAGCTGGTGTGTTGGATGGTGATATTTTGATGAACCTTGACTCGGAAGACGAAGGCGAACTCTATATTGGCTGTGCCGGAGGTATTGATACTATTGGCACCTTTTCATACAAGGAAGAAGCTACTCCCGAAGGCATGGCAGCTTACAAAATCAGTGTAAAAGGATTGAAAGGTGGCCACTCAGGATTGGATATCAACCTGGGCAGGGGCAACGCGAATAAAATCATGAATGCCTTACTGATGACTGCTTCTGATAAATATGGATTGCGTCTATCTTCTATTAATGGTGGCAGTTTGCGCAATGCCATTCCCCGCGAATCGTTTACGGTAGTGGTTGTTCCTGAAGATAAGAAAGCTGATTTTGAAACTTTTGTGAAAGAATTTGAAGTGATAGTTCAGGATGAATTTGCGAAAGATGATGCCGGGGTGAAAGTGATTGCAGAAACTGCTGAATTGCCTGCCAATGTGATGGATTTAGCAGCGCAGAAAAATCTTTTTTCTGCTGTTGCCGGTTGCCCGAACGGAACCATCGCGATGAGCAAAAGCGTGAAAGGCATTGTTGAAACTTCAACCAACCTGGCTATTGTGAAATCAGATGGAAAAAAGATTGAAATTGCTACTTTGAACAGAAGTTTGGTAGATGCTGACAGGGACAAAATTGCTGCCGAAATCCGCACAGTGTTTGAAGCTGCCGGTGGAAAAGCACATAGCCAGGGAGCTTACCCGGGTTGGAAACCAAATCCTGATTCTCCGATTTTGAAGGAAATGAAGGAGATTTATAACAATAAATTCGGCAAAGTGCCTGAAGTGAAAGTAATTCACGCTGGGCTGGAATGCGGAATTTTGGGCGCAACCTACACCAATTGGGATATGATTTCATTTGGCCCAACCATCCGAAACCCACATTCGCCTGATGAGAAAGTGAATATTGCTACCGTTGAGCTATTCTACGACTTTTTAGTGGAAACCCTGAAACATGTTCCGGTAAAAGCCTAAAGGGTTTTGCTTTAAAAAAAAGTCCCGTTAAGCTGAGGTTTAACGGGACTTTTTAATTATATGCTTTTTTTAATTAGCCAAAATTGAAATCTTCGCATGGCCAGGGGGAGTCTGCAATTTAGGCAGCAGTTTTAACTTACTTCTGCATTAAAGATTTTCCAATCTCTGCCACCTTTCATTTCAAATTTCTCTCTTTTAACAGTTTTTCCAGGTCTTTATTTTTATTGGAATTATTAATTAATTTGTAGGCAAGAAATAAAGGTATTAATGTGAAAAACCCCCAACTGTTTACTGCAATGCTATAAATCACAATTCCAATCAGGAAGCCAATTAAAAGAGCATTAATGATATAATTTGATTTTGCTTTTTTGGCTTCTTGCAACAGTTCCTGGTCCGTTAA
>DATCTB010000015.1:0-2292 GCA_036568185.1 Bacteroidales bacterium
CCCAAACCGGCTTTGCGCAATTCCCACACTTTTTTTATGTCGCTGCCTGTAATCAAAGGGAAATGAAAACCGTATCCGGCTGCCTTCATTGCTTTTTCCATCTCAGCCGATTTTCTTTCAATTTCTGAAAAATCATTTTCAGCAAACTCAACAATAAGTATTGCACCCGGGTCACCTTTTACAAAAAAGCGGTTTTTGTTTTGCTCAATATTTTCTTTGGTCAATTCGAGCACTGTTTTATCCATCAGCTCAATAGCCACTGGTTTGCTTTTCAATCCAATCAAATTGGCATGCAACGATTCCTGGATAGTATTCAAATGAACACAAACCAGTGCTTTAAATTTTGGCGGAAGCGGAACCAGGTTGAGTTTGATTTCGGTGGTGAAAGCAAGCGTGCCTTCCGAGCCGGCAAGCAGGGTAGAATAATTGAAAGCTTTTTCCGGATTCAGGAACGGAGATGTCTGTAAAAGAAGGTCTAAGGCATAGCCAGTATTTCGCCTTTCGAGCGATAAATCGGGATATTCTTTCAGGATTTCCTGCTGGTTTTCTTTATTGTTTAAAATTTCAAAAGCTTCCTTATAAACTTTGTTTTCCAGAGAATTTCCTTCACATTTTGCAAGAAATTCCTTATTTGTCAAAGGTTTGAATACAGCTTCCGAACCATCGCTGAGGACGGTGTGCAGCTCCAAAGTGTGGTCGCGGGTGCTGCCATAAACCAGCGAATGCGCGCCGCAGGCATTGTTGCCAACCATCCCGCCAATCATGCAGCGGCTGGAGGTGGAAGTTTCAGGGCCAAAAAATAAACCGAATTGTTGCAAATGCTTGTTGAGTTCATCCAAAATAACCCCCGGCTGTACGCGCACCCAATGTTCTTCAACATTTACTTCCAAAATTTTAGTCATGTGTTTGGAAACATCAGCAACTATTCCACCGCCAACAACCTGCCCGGCAAGCGAGGTTCCTGCAGTCCGTGGGATGAGAGAAGTATTGTTTTTTAAAGCAAAAAGGACAAGCTTTTTTATGTCTTCAACCGTTTTTGGATAAACGACTGCCAAAGGCATTTCGCGGTAAGCAGAGGCATCGGTTGCATAAATCAGCCTGAATGGTATATCAACAAATATTTCGCCGTCAAAGTTTGGCGATAATGACTGTAATGCTTGCTGTATCTCGGTTTTATTCATTTATTATTAACTAAATAGCTGTCATTTCGAACGAACGAAGTGAGGAGAAATCCCGTTCAAAGAAGGAGATTTCTCCCTCCGGCCGAACTGACAGTTAGTTTGAACCATTTTCAAATTATCTCATTTTCAAATTTTCAAATTGGCTTACTTATTATCCGTACTCTCAAAAATCTTATCCGCCGACTTGGCAATAAAACCTCCGTATAGGTTGCCATCTTTATCGGGATAACGCTTGGCAAATTCGTAGTAACAAGAGGGAATGGTATAAGTCCCTTCAACAAATTTTATTGGAAGCTTTCCTGCATTGGTGCTCGACTGTTCGAGCAATTCGGCAGGCGTGCCTTTAATTTCGCCACCTGAATCATTTAGGCTGAAACCATTGTCTTTCAACAGTTGGTTCACTTTTTGGATGGTATCGAACTTTTTCAAAGCATTGATGCTTACAGTAAAGTGGTTGGCTCTAAAACCGTAAACATACACCCACGCGGCGTATTCCGATTCTTTTTTCAGTTTTTCATACACATCATAACGAGGCTGGCCCCAAAGGTTGCCCGACAAAGCCAGTTTTTCCGATTTCAGCATATCTTCCGGAATTGCATCCACCAGCTCCTTCACAGTTTCCTGGACATAGGGGCTGAATTTTTTGGTTTGCAATTCGCTGATGAAAATGCGCGGTGCATCCTTAAAGGCTTTCAACTCAAAATGCCTGGCAAACAGGTGCTTTTGTTCAAAAACATATTCGCCACGGTATTCGTAGCCGGCTTCTATAAATGGTTTCGCCAAAACGTCAATATTGATTCTGGGGTCATCGTAAGTACGGAAGGCAATGTGGTCGTTCACCACGCGTTCGCCTTCACCAACAAAAAGGTCGTAAATACGTTTCACTTCCGGGTTTTGCCCCAGGTAATCTTTCCATAAAATGTCAAACAGGTGTTGTGCAGCTTTCATACTTTGTAGTTTAAAAAAATAAGTTTATTATTTCGTTTACAGGCAAGTTGTTTTTTACAAAAATATAGTTTATTTGATACAATTTGCGGCTTATTAATTCTTTGTCGTGGCGGATTCCGCTCAACATTTTGTTAATTTTTTTACTTAATTTCTCATTTTCAAA
>DATCTB010000016.1:0-3356 GCA_036568185.1 Bacteroidales bacterium
TCATGGAAGTTTTTCTGTTATACAGAATTAAAATATTTTATCAAATTCAAGATAGTTGAACCCAATATTCAAATTTGATTGTTTTTAATATTTAAAAAATATCTCACTAAAAGTAGGGTAAACCCAGCCTGAAGCGGTATAAAAGTATTAACCTTAATATTTATTTAAAATTTAATATCATGAAAAAAGTAAAATTGATTATCGGTATGATTGCTATTTCTTCGATTGGCTTATTCACAACTTCGTGCAATAAAACAGCCGATACACTTGAAGAATCAACCTTTTCAGCTCAAGATGATGTTTTGGCTGAACAAGTATATGACAATGTAAGCGACCTTGCTGATGAAGCTTACGACCTTAAAACAATCGGGCTTAAATCAACCGATGGAGGCGAACGGTTATTTCTTGGCGACTGTGCCACAGTTACATTAGATACAACTGTTAGCCCACGTGAACTGACCATTGATTTCGGTGAAGAAAATTGCCTTTGCAATGATGGGCGCTACCGCCGCGGAAAAATAATTATCACTTTCACAGGGCGTTACCGAATGCCCGGAACGGTTATCACGCATGGATTTGACAACTATTATGTAAATGACAACAAAATTGAAGGCACCAAAGTAGTTACCAATATGGGGAAAAACGACAGCGGGCATACTTACTTTACAATTGAAGTTGTTGGCGTTATTTATAAAGCCAACGATGGAGGAACAATAAGCTGGAATTCATCAAGGGAACGCGAATGGGTGGATGGTGAAGACACAAGGTTTAGAAGAGACGATGTGTACCTGATTACCGGGACAGCAGATGGAATAAGGGCAAACGGCGAAACCTGGACAAAGGAAATTGTAAATGCCTTGCGCGTGGAACTAAATTGCAGGTATATCGTTAGCGGTACCATGGAAATCCAGCCTGAAAACCGCCCGCTAAGAATACTTGACTATGGCGATGGCGAGTGTGATAACATTGCTACCGTTCTCATCAACGGAGTTACCTACACTATCTACCTCCATTAAAATTTAATTTGAATGAATCCTGGAGAATTGCTTCAGGATTCATTTTTCATACCTAAAAAACCGTTTTTCATTTGACACAGGAACAGTTCAAATCGTTATTTGACAAGCATTTCGACGAAGTACGCAATTATATTTACTATCGTTCGGGCGATAGGGAACTGGCTACTGATATTGCTCAAGAAACGTTTTTAAAGATGTGGGAAAAACAATTTGATATTCAAAATGATAAAGTGAAGGGGCTGCTTTATAAAATTGCCGGGAATTTATTTTCAAGCAATTACAGGCACCAGAAAGTGGAGTTGAATTTCAAACTATCAGCAAAAGAAAGCGAAACCCAATCGTCACCTGAAGAACAAATTCAATTTAAAGAACTTACTGCGCAATATGAACTAGCCCTGGCCGGCATGCCCGAAAAGCAAAGGGTTGTTTTTTTAATGAGCCGGATGGATAAACTCAAATACGCTGAAATAGCTAAAACGCTTGACTTAAGCGTGAAAGCCGTAGAAAAAAGAATGACCCAGGCACTATCTTTTTTAAAAACAAAAATGAACCGCTAAATGGAAACAAACTACTCATACGAAATTACTGAAAAAGAAATCTTTGATTTTTTTGATAAGGTTGAAATCCCGGTTTTTAAGCCCAAAGAAGAGGTTTGGAAAACAATTTCCAGCTCTTTGGGTGCAGAAGTTCCTACAAAGAAAATATTTTTAAATCAACGTATCATTCTTGGCATTGCCGCGTCATTGCTCATTCTTGCTGGCATTATTTCCTTCCTTCGCTTTTATACCCAAACCATTTCCAACCCGGCAGGGAAGTATCAAATGGCAACACTTTCCGACGGCTCTACTGTAGAATTAAATGCTGGTTCTACACTTACTTACCACCCTTATTGGTTTACTTTTTCAAGAAATCTTCAGTTTGAGGGAGAAGGCTTTTTCCAGGTTGAAAAAGGAAAACAATTTACTGTAGAATCAAAGTTGGGAAAAACAATCGTTCTTGGGACCAGTTTCAATATTTATTCACGTTCAGAAGGATACAAAGTTTTTTGCCAGACAGGTAAAGTGAAAGTGGTTTCAACAAAAAATAGTGAAGTCATCCTTGTTCCGGGGCAAATGGCAGAAGTTGACCAACTTGGAAAAATCAAAGTCTCAGAAAATATAACACTTGAAGAACCAATGAGTTGGAGAGACAATATGTTCAACTTTGTGGCAGCTCCAATTCAAACTGTTTTTGAAGAAATCGAAAGGCAATATAACATCACAATTACCAACACCCTTGAAACCGAATTATATTACACCGGGCACTTTTCGAGAGAAAAACCCGTAGAAGAAGTATTATCCTTAATTTGCAAACCATTTGGAATTAACTTTGTAAAAAAATCAGAAAACAAATACCTGGTTACCCAAAATTAATGGTGTGTATTGCAAAAAATGTTTGCTTTTACTTTTAATTCTCTTTTCCTGCTCAATAGAATTTTTTGGGCAGGAAATTGTTGTTAATGCTAATAATGAGCCTCTTAACCAGGTTCTTACAAAAATCGTTGAACAATACCACATCAATGTTTCTTTCGACGACAAGCTACTTTCAAAATATAAAATCACCCAATCAGCTACGTATTCTTCTCCTGAAGATGCAGTAAAAAGTTTGATTAAAAACCTGCCGCTAGAATATGAAAATAAAGATGGTGTTTTAATCATTTATCCAAAAGTTCAATTTCCTGCTAAGAATAAAGCTTATTATTTGTCAGGAAGGGTTATGGATAGAATTTCCTACGAGCCTCTTCCCTACTCGCATGTAATCATCAATGGGCGGGGCACGGTTACTGATTTGGCAGGTTCATTCGCTTATTCGACAACTGAAGACAGCATTTTTTCTGTAAAAATTTCTCATTTGGGATATTATATTGTTGACACAATTTTGCAACCCGGGCATGATTTGCAATTGCTTTTAACGCCTTCAATTGTAGGGCTTACCGAAATTGAAATTAAAAATGAATTGCCCGAAACAGCCACCCAGATAGGCGAACAAGCTGGTTTGATGAAATTGAATAATAAAATAGCCAGCTTTTTGCCCGGCTTTGGTGATAATTCAGTCTTTAACTTGCTGCGTTTGCAGCCGGGTATCCTGGCATCGGGCGAGCAAACCAATGAGCTTACTATTTGGGGAAGCTATGCCGGACAAAGCAAAGTTATTTTCGATGGCTTTACTGTTTATGGCTTAAATAATTTCAATGACAATATCAGTGCTTTCAACCCGATGATAACCAAGGACATGGAGGTTTTTAAAGGGGGTTACGATGCCCGGCTCGGTGAAAGAGTAGGCGGAATTGTGAATATCACC
>DATCTB010000017.1:0-5451 GCA_036568185.1 Bacteroidales bacterium
GGAGTAATCGTGTCAATTCCAATTTCAGTTGCTTTTTCCAGGAACCATTCAAGGCGGTTATTATTCTTGGTTGGTGCAATTCCAATTTGTAAAACACAGTCTCTTCGGTCATCGCCTTCAAATTTGTTTTCAACGGAAACCATGCATTTCTTTGGATTGGCTTCAACTATTTTGCATTCATAAAAAAAACCTTTTCCATCCGTAAAACGAACGATGTCATTTTCCTTCATTCTCAGAACCCTAATCAAATGGTTAGATTCCTCTTTGTCAAGAGTGAACAAATCGCCGGAAATTTCAGGAGTATAGAATAAGTTCATGGTTAAAAACAATCTAGTATATAAAAATAAAGGTTGCTGCAAATGTATTACAGCAACCTTTACTATTCCGTCTTCTACCTAATATTTTAAGATTTTTTTAGTCAGTGTGTTTTCATCACCAATTACTTTCAGGTAATAAACGCCTGATTTCCAATTCTCGTCTGTGGTAATTTTCAATTGTTTATTTCCAGAATTGATGTTCGATTGGTAAATGATTTGGCCCAATTGATTTAATACCTGAACTTCAGTGTAAACATCAGTACTTGGCAGAATTACGTTAAATACTTTGTTTCCTGGGTTTGGATAAACAGATAATTGATCGTCATTGGCAGCGTTTTCGTTTTGTCCAACAAGCTGACTAACGGCCACATTATCTATAAAAACAGGATTTCCATAGGCACTCCAGGTTTCAAAAGCAATTTGAACATCGCTGCTTCCAGCCCAGGCTGAAATGTCAAGCGTTATGCAACTTGCTCCATAACCTGATATACACCAATCGGAAGGCTCCATTGGCCAGAAGGTTCCGTTTGGAACAGGCTCGTGGGTTGCGAAATTACCGGAACCATCTTCAGAATTGGCGTAAATCCTCGTCCATGATGAGCCACAGTTGTTTGAAATATAAATGATTAGTGAATCAGAAATATCACTCATTCTTTGGGCATAAGCGTATTGAAACTCAAGTGAAGACGTTGTGAAACCGGTTAAGTTAAAAGGCGGGGAAATCAGCCTGTCGCGCTGGCCAATTGCCAAATATGTACTGAAATCAAGACCTGCAGCCATACTGTCTGGGCCGGTGCCACCAACCGCGAAATATTCCCATGTATTGCTGTTGTCGTTATTTTGAATAGTCCAGTTTTCATCAAGAAAATCAAGGTCAGCAAAAGTCTCGAGGAAATAAGGAACGTAGCCGCCGGCAGAAATGAAGTCATTTTCGGTTACCGTGCTTGGCCCATTCAGGTTATATGCTGTCAAGGTAACTGTATATTGGGTGGTTTCGTCAAAAACAAGCTGCGGATTTTGGCTGGTTTCGTCAGTGCCATTTACAAAGGTAACAGTAGCTGGTTCAAATTCCCATAACCACTGAATCGGTGAGTATTGTGTCTGATCAATGAAAGTTACAGTATCTGAGCTGCAAATTATTTGTTTACTAGCAGTGAAATCAACATCAGGTAATAAAGATGAGCTTACAGTGATATAATCTTCTTTCACAACTGTATTTTCGCCAAGCTCGTTGGTGGCAGTTAAAGTTACAGTATAAGTGCCTTCTTCATCATACACAATACCTTCAGGGTTTTGTTCATTGGATGTTGCCGGAGTTCCACCTTCGAATGTCCATTCCCAGGAAGTTGGAATACCTGTGGTTAAATCAGTAAAGTCAACGCTTTCACCAGTTGGAATCAATGGTTCATTAACCTCAAAATCAGCTTCCGGTACTTGTGTGAAACTAAAAGAAGCAATCTGTGTGTCCCAGTTCCAGCCACCATCGCTAAATTCGGTTGTATACCAAAAAGTTTGTCCGTCAGAAGGGTCAACTGACATCATTGAATAATCACCCCAGCGGTTTACACCAGTTTGCGATGTAGTTCCTTCATAGATACTCGTTTCTTCAATATCCATTATTCCACTACCTGAATTGGCAGCAGATTGTCCTGCAAACCTGATTGAAGGATAAGTTGATGCGCTTGATACGGAATATCCGATTGCGAGGTCACCATTCTGATTCATAGCTATACTACCCATCCAACGGTTGTCACCATCCGATGGTGCATAGGTTCCTTGCTGATAAATTGACCATCCAGAACCATAATTTCTTAACTCGTACCATCTAACACCAGCTATTCCGCCAACAGCATTTACGGTGTGGTTAGTTACCATAACTTCGTAATCTTCAAAGTTGCGGTATTGCAAGCGATACATTAACCTGTCGGCAAGAGTACCCAGTTTCTGACTGGTGCCCGGCTGGGCAATTGATAAGCCCTGGTTTGAGTAAGCTGAAGTTTGAAATGTTCCAACATAACTTACAGTTGAGTTATTCGTGTTATCCCAATCAATATTTGTTTCCCACATTCTGAGGCTATTGGTGGAAAGGCTTACAAACTGGCATGAGCTGCCTTCCGGTGGCATCATAGCTCCATCAGCATCAGAAGGCAAAAGGCTGTATACATTTTGTCCCATATTGAAGAAAATCATTTCTGCATCTGGATCGCCTGCCAGCATAGCGTCTCTGTCAACAACGCAGATTCCTCCGCCAGCAAAATTACCATTTGAAAACTGGTTTATTGTGAAATAATATCCATCTGGCCAAACTCCGAACTTAGGGTAGTCAGGCATATTGTCAAATTCAAAAGCGTAACGGTACCAGGCTCCTGTAGGATCATTTGTTTCCGAAACTGCAATTAATTCATAAAAGCTTCCCGTTGGTAATGAAAATTGGGTAGCTATCCACCTGTCGGCATATTCATCATATAATACAACAGGGTCACCATCGTTGGTGCTTGACCATGGGCCTGGAAATCCATCCCAAAGAGTGATGTTATCAGCCGGGCCGTAAAGTAAGTTACCTTCCTTATCCCATATTGCAAAGCCAAGGTTTACCATTTGAAAATAATGGTCTGTACCAACATCTCCCTGCGTATCAGGAGGTGCAACGCCCCATTGATTGGGCACACCTCCAAAATTGGCATTAATAGTCGGTTCTCCTCTTGAACCAGAAGTGTAATCTTGCAAAACGGGGTCAGTTCCGTTCCAGTTAGGATCTGTGTACTGGGCTTCAGGAATGTCGAGGTGGTTAGGAACAACTTTGTTTTTCCAGGTTCTTTCACGCATTCCATAAGGAACAGGTTTTATATCTCTCAAGTTTTTTGATTTATCAAAATATACTGCTTTAACCACTTTCGTAGGTTTCTGCGTTTGAGATTTCAAACCAACTGAAGAAAATACCAGGGCTATTAAAATGCTAAATACGATGAGATAATTTTTATTCATTTGAAAAGTTTTATTTTTATTATTTAAGTTCAAAGTTGAAATTACAGACGTCAAATATAATTGTAATTATTTTATAGAAATTCTGTGAATGTGAAGTGCATTTTTGAAAAACGGGTTCAAGAAAACCCGTTTTTCAATTTCTGCCTGTTAATTGATGACTATTTTTTTAGTCAAAGTTTTTCCATTTCCACCAAATTGCAGAATATAAATTCCCGGAACCAAATCATTGCCAAGTTGAATTTCCATATTGGTAGAATTTTCGTTTAAAGATGATTTATATACAACCTGGCTCAGGTAGTTAAGGATTTGTAATTTTTCAAATTTATGGTCTTTAGGTAACTGAACACTAAATAAACCTGAATTGGGATTTGGATAAACCAGCAATTCTTCTTTGTTGCTTATCAATTCATCCTGCCCAACAAATTGGCTGACAGCTACATTATCAATAAACATTGGGTTGCCGTTGTTGTTGTAACCTTCAAAAGCAATTTTCACGTTAGCCATGCCTGCCCACTGGCTAATATCCAGTGTAAAACAAGCAGCGCCATAACCAGAAAGACACCAATCTGATTCTTCAACTGGCCAAAAATCGCTGGTGAGTGTGTGAGTTGCAAAATTTCCACTGCCATCGTCACCTTCATTAAAAATTCTTGTCCAGCTTTGTCCGCAATCATCAGAAACATAAATAATCAATGAGTCAGTTTCCTTGTTCAAGCGTTTGGCATAAGCATGCTGGAACTCGAGAACAGCAGTGCTATAACCTTCCAAATTAAAGGGTGGAGAAATTATTCTGTCGCGGTTGCCAATAGCTTCAAAATCCTGAAAATCAATTCCCACTGCGTTATTATCGAAGTCATTTCCTGATACAATATATTGTTGCCAGCCATTGTCATTATCAGGATTTTCAACTGTCCAATATTTGCTCACAAATGCAGTGTCCGCAAATGTTTCAATATATAATGGCCTTATTCCGCCAACTATTGCAACAGTATCATAAGTAAGTTCTGTGGATCCATTCAGGTTCCAAACCTCAAGTGTCAATGCATAAGTTTCGTTAGTGTTAAACACAACTTGCGGATTTTCGCTTGTAGCATCTGTTCCATTCACGAAAGTAACAGTGCCGGGGTCAAATTGCCAATTCCATTCTATGGGTTTATGCATGCTTTCATCAGTAAAAATAACCGTATCCGTATTACATACAATTTGCTTATTGACCTCAAATGCTACTTCAGGAAGTACTGTAGTGCTTACTGTAATATATTCGGATTTCTCCATCACATCTTCACCATATTCATTTGTAACTGTAAGTGTTACATTATAAACGCCCTCAGTATCGTAAACGATTCCGCTTGGATTTTGATCGGTTGAAGTTGCTGGCGTACCCCCCTCAAAGCTCCATTCCCAGGTTTCAGGAGTACCACTGGTATTATCTGTAAAATCTAGACTTTCACCAACAGGAATCAGAGTTTCTTCAGTTGAAAAATCAGCTACCAAAGGTTGAACATAAAAGAAGGAAGAAATCTGTGTTCTCCAGCTCCAGCTACCATTGGAATATTCGGTTGTATACCAAAATGTCATTCCGTCGGTGGGGTCAACAGCGATGCTGCTGTAATCACCCCAGCGGTCAACACCTGTTTGTGATTTTAGACCGGGTTTAAGGACAATTTCATCAACGTCCAAAACGCCGAGCCCTTCAAGTGCTTCAGCTGATTGCATAGCACAACGAATTTCAGGATATGTTGAAGAGCCCGAAACTGAATAACCCAGTGCAATATCCCCGTGATCATTCATGGCAATACTTGCCATCCAGCGGCTATTTCCATCAAATGGAGCATAAGTTCCTTGCTGATAGAGCGACCAGCCTTCTCCATAGTTTCTCATTTCGTACCATCTGATTCCTGCACGTCCTGCATCGTCAGCTTTTACTGTATGGTTTGTCAGCATTACTTCGTATTCACCAAAATTCCTGTATTGAAGCCTGTACATTAACCTGTCGGAAAGTGATGCCAACTTTTGGCCGGTACCGGGCTGTGAAATGCTTATACCATTGCTTGTGTAATAATCAACAGGCAATGCGCCAATATAATCAACAGAAGAATTTTCTACATCATCCCAATCAACAGTTACTTCCCACATTTTCAGGCTTGCT
>DATCTB010000018.1:0-5137 GCA_036568185.1 Bacteroidales bacterium
TTCAGCAATCAAGGCGCAAGCAGCAACAGCGTCTTTGTCACGGACAAAATCGCCAATCATAAAACCGTAGCTTTCCTCCCCACCACCGATAAAGGTTTTTTCTCCTTCATATTTTTTAATAATATCAGCTATCCACTTAAAGCCGGTGAGTACATCGAAATGTTCCACACCGTATTTATTGGCGATATCAATAAGCAATTCCGAAGTAACTATTGTTTTAACGATGTATTCCTTGCCAGTCAACTTTTTATTTTCCTTCCATTTTTCCAACAAATAATAAGTCAGCAATGCGGCAGTTTGGTTGCCATTTAACAATAGAAATTCACCATCTTTTCTTACTGCAATACCAACTCTATCTGCGTCAGGGTCGGTTGCCATTACAAGGTCGGCTTTTATGTTTTTCGCTAATTGAATGGCCATTTCCAATGCTGCAGATTCTTCAGGGTTAGGTGATTTTACGGTAGGAAAATTTCCATCAGCCACAGCCTGTTCCTTTACAACATGAATGTTGTCAAAGCCAAATTCCTTCAAGGCACGTGGAACCAGAGTTGCACCGGTTCCATGCAATGGCGTATAAACAATGCTCATGTTTTTATGCTTGCGAATAGCTTCCGACGATAAAGAAAGTGCTTTTACTTTTTCCAGGTAAAGCTTATCAGTTTCTTCGCCAATTAATTTTACCAGGTTTTTATTTCCGTTAAATTTAATTTCAGCAACATCCTTTATTTTTTCAACTTCTTTAATCACATTTTTATCGTGCGGGCCAATCAATTGCCCTCCATCATCCCAGTAAGCCTTGTAGCCATTGTATTCTTTTGGGTTGTGCGAAGCGGTAATCACAATTCCGCCTTGGCAACCATAATGTCTCACAGCAAATGAAAGCTCGGGAGTAGGGCGCAGGTTTTCAAAAAGATAAACCTGGATGTCGTTTGCCGAAAAAACATCAGCCGTAATTTGAGCAAAATATGGGCTATTATTTCTTGAATCGTGGGCAATTGCAACTTTCAATTGAGGAGTGTTGGGAAAATTCATTTTCAGGTAGTTTGAAAACCCCTGGGTAGCAGCGCCAACGGTGTATTTGTTCATCCTGTTTGAGCCAACTCCCATAATTCCACGCAAACCGCCGGTACCAAATTCAAGGTCGCGGTAGAAAGATTCTATCAACTCCTGTGGCTCTTCTGCCATCATTTTTTTGATTGCTGCTTTGGTTTCTTCGTCGTAATTACCTTCAAGCCATTGGTTGGCTTTTTTCAGAACTGTGGGGTCAATTTTTGTGCTCATTTTTGATAAATTATTTAGTGAGAAGCTCGTTAATAACCAATTTCAGGCTATCTCTCCAATAAGGAATTTCAATGCCGAAATCGGTTTTTATTTTTGTTTTATTTAAAACGCTGTAATGTGGCCTTATTGCTTTTGTTGGAAACTGGTTGGTTTCAACAGGTAAAACCTTGCAATTCAAACCACTGAATTCTTTTATTGCTACCGCGAAATCATACCAACTGGCCACACCTTCGTTGCTGTAGTGGTAAATTTCTTTGACTGGTTTGTGTTCAATTTTAGTAAGAATTTCCAGGATAGCTTTGGCCAGGTCACCGGCGAAAGTTGGCGTGCCAATTTGGTCGTTTACAACTGTAATTTGTTCTTTTTCAGAAAGAAGGCGTAGTATTGTTTTGACAAAATTATGGTTGTAAATAGAATAAAGCCAGGAAGTTCGTATGACAATTGCTCTTTCTGAATTTTTCATTGCGGCCTCTTCACCCTGGAGTTTGCTTAGCCCATAAACAGTTTGCGGAATGGCCAAATCAGTTTCCCGGTAGGGTAAGCAATTGTTGCCTTCAAAAACATAATCAGTGGAAAAATGAACCAGTAAAGTATTGTGTTTGTTGCAATTAATGGCTAAATTTTCAACGGCATCTGTATTTAGCAAAAAAGCAAAGGAAGGCTCGTCAACGGCTTTGTCCACGCCATTGTGAGCGGCACAATTGATGCAAATGTCAATCTGGTTTTGCGTAAAAAAAGCTTCAACTTCTCCGGGTTTTGTTATATCCAGTTCTTCAATATCAGTATAAGTGAAATTAAAACCAGGATATACTTTTTCAAGTTTCCTGATTTCGGAGCCCAATTGACCTTTACTTCCTGTTACAAGGATTTTTTTCATTTTTCTTTTAATAATTCATCAAAGTAGGCAATAGTTTTAACTAAACCCTCTCTCAATTCGATTTTTGGTTCCCACCCCAATTCTTTTTTTGCCAGTGTAATATCAGGTTGACGTTGCAATGGATCATCAGAAGGTAAGGATTTGAAAATAAGTTTTGATTTACTTCCCGTTAGGTCAATTACCATTTGGGCAAGTTCAAGAATAGTAAATTCGCCGGGGTTGCCCATATTTACGGGGCCGGTAAAATCCTCTCGGGTAGCCATGAGTTTTATTAAGCCTGAAATAAGGTCGTCAACATACTGAAAGCTTCTTGTTTGTGTTCCTTCACCATAAATTGTAATGTCTTCATTTTTCAATGCCTGCACCACAAAATTGGAAACTACACGGCCATCGTTGGGGTGCATCCTTGGCCCGTAAGTATTGAAAATGCGGGCAATTTTTATCCTGACTTTATTCTGCTGATGATAATTCATAAACAAAGTTTCAGCTACTCGTTTGCCTTCGTCGTAGCATGATCTTGCGCCAATAGGATTGACATGTCCCCAGTAACTTTCAGTCTGGGGATGGATTTGTGGATCGCCATAAACTTCGCTGGTTGATGCCTGCAATACTTTCGCCCTGATACGTTTCGCAAGGCCAAGCATATTGATAGCACCCATCACCGAAGTTTTGACAGTTTTTATACCATTGTACTGGTAGTGAATGGGGGATGCAGGGCAGGCCAGGTTGTAGATTTCATCAACTTCAATAAAAAAAGGCATGGTTACATCGTGCCTGATTACTTCAAAAAACGGGTTATCCATCAGGTGGACAATATTCTTTTTCTGGCCGGTAAAATAATTGTCGAGCGAGACAACTTCATTTCCGTCAGCTAGCAATCGCTCGCAAAGATGTGAGCCCAAAAAACCGGCACCTCCGGTAACAAGAATACGTTTCATGAGTTTGGTTTTTTATTGAATACCAATTCCAAAATAATCGAAGCCAAGTTCTTTCATTTCATTTCGATCGTAAATATTGCGGCCATCAAATACAACCTGTTTTTTCATCAGTTTCTGCATAATTTTGAAACTGGGGAATTTGAATTCGGGCCACTCGGTTATTAGGAAAAGCCCTTCAGAATCTATCAAAGCTTCATACTGATCTTTTACAAATTCTATTTTATCACTTAAAATTCTTTCAGCTTCATGCATGGCAACAGGGTCGTAAGCTTTCACTTTTGCACCTGCTTCCAGCAATTTTTCAATAACAACCAATGAAGGAGCTTCGCGCATATCGTCAGTTTGAGGTTTAAATGACAAGCCCCAAATAGCAAATGTTTTTCCTTTTAAATCTTGATTAAAATATTTCATTGCCTTTGAAAAAAGCACTGACTTTTGCCGTTCATTTACATCTTCAACTGATTTGAGCACGGCCATATTGTAACCAAAAGAGTCAGCAGTTTTTATCAAAGCTTTCACATCTTTCGGAAAACAACTTCCGCCGTAACCTGTTCCCGGATAAATGAAATATTTTCCTATTCTCCTGTCAGAGCCTATTCCCTTGCGCACCATGTTTACATCGGCGCCGACAATTTCGCAAAGATTCGCCACATCATTCATAAAACTGATTTTTGTTGCCAGCATTGCGTTTGCTGCATATTTTGTCATTTCTGCAGAAGTGATGTCCATAAAAATGGTTGGGTGCCCATTCATGGTAAAAGGTTTGTATAGACGGGTCATTATTTCTTTGGCCTGTTCTGAGTCAACACCAACAACTATTCGGTCAGGTTTCAGAAAATCGCTCACGGCGTCACCTTCTTTTAAAAATTCGGGATTGGAAGCAACGTCGAAGGGTACGTCTTTTTTCATTTTATGAAGTGTTTCGGCCATTACTTTCCTTACTTTTTCAGCAGTTCCAACGGGCACAGTGCTTTTGGTAACCACCAAGGTATAATCGTTCATGTGCTCAGCTACTTCGCGGGCAACATTCAGCACATATTTTAGGTCGGCACTCCCATCCTCGTCAGGAGGCGTACCTACTGCGCTCATAACCACATTTACATCCTGTAGGCAATCAGATAGTTTGGTGCTGAAATGCAACCTACCTTTTTCAACATTGCGGGCAACCATCGGTTCAAGCCCTGGTTCGTATATGGGGATGATTCCTTTTTTCAGGTTCTCAATTTTCTTTTTATCAATGTCAACACAAGTTACATCAATTCCTACCTCGCTAAAGCAAGCGCCTGTTACCAGGCCAACATAACCTGTTCCTACTATTGTTATTTTCATTTTAATAAAATTGGAAAATAGCTTTTTTCAATTATTTCAACCACTTGTCAAGCCAGGCAAAGAAAGTGCGTTGCCACAGAATTCCGTTTTGTGGTTGAAGTACCCAATGGTTCTCATCAGGAAAATATAAGAACTCAGCTGGAATGTCTTTCAAAATTGCCGCATTAAATGCCGTCATACCTTGTGTGAACACTACTCTGTAATCTAGTTCTCCGTGGATAACCAGAATTGGAGTATCCCATTTGTCAACAAATTTATGGGGCGAATGGTCATAGATTTCCTGAATTTGTTTGTTGTTTTTTTCCCAGAAAGGTCCACCCTTATCCCAATTTTCGAACCACATTTCTTCAGTTTCCAGATACTGGGCTTCTTCGTTGAAAATACCATCGTGGGCAACAAAAGCTTTAAACCTTCCGTCGTGGTTGCCAGCTAAGTAAAAGACGGCCCAACCGCCCGCGCTGGCTCCAATAGCACCCAATCTGTCGGCATCAACATAAGGTTCCTTTGACATTTCATCAATTGCAACCAGGTAATCGTCCATGCTTTTTCCATGATAGTCTTTGCTGATTTGTTCCTGCCATGCCTGGCCAAATCCTGAAACACCCCTGCGGTTTGGCGCAACAATGATATAATCATTTGCCGCCATTATCTGGTAATTCCAGCGATAATGAAAATTCTGGCTTAAAGGGCCTTGTGGACCTCCTTTGCAATA
>DATCTB010000019.1:0-2186 GCA_036568185.1 Bacteroidales bacterium
TACTGAAACGGGCTTACTGATACAATAAACATATCAATGCCACGTATTTTTATCCTTTCAGAAACCTGGATAATATTTTCAGGGTAAAAAGTATTGTTACCATAAATAGATGCATCTTTTTTGCGAACCAATGGCCCAGGCACATCATCTTTAGGAATTATTGGCGAAGGTGCAATCAGTACATTCTGATTGGTTTCAGTGCGCTTTCTGTCAATACTTAAAGATAAAGTTGCCCCTTGCGGAACAGCAATATAGCGGCTGTAAACAGGCAGGTCAGGTGCGCCTTCTTGGCCCGGTAAAAATACCCCCGGAAGGATAACTGCATCCATTTTTTCATTTTCAACCATTACTTCTTCCAGAAAATAATTTTCTAAAGAAACATTCAGTCTCACTTGCTGTGTAGTTTGGCTCGACAGGTTGATTCCCTGTTTGCCCCAGGTGTCATTAAACGAAACTTCACGGCTTTGTGCATTGGCATTTTGACATAAAAACACCAGGCTCAACAATAAAGTCAGAGCCGAATTCATGTGTATCTTTTTTTTCATTCTTAAATAAATTTAATTAGCAGGTTTATAAACGCGTAAATTGAACCTCAAAATTATTTGATTTTAAATTAATAATGAATCTAAATTAAGGTTAGCATTATGAATGGCAATTGTTTAAGATAAATACAGCCCTTGTAAGCCTGTGCGATAACTGCCCGGATTGAAGCAATACTGCGCGTTTATTTTCCTTAATTTTGCAGCAGTTTTGAAACTAAGCTGAACTGAAGAAATGATTGAAAAGAATAGCAACCAAACTATATTGCGCAAGCCTGAATGGCTGAAAATAAAAGTTCCTTCGGGGAAAGAATACCTTTCGGTGAAGGAAATTGTTGAAGAACACAAACTGCACACCATATGCACCAGCGGACATTGCCCTAACATGCACGAATGCTGGGGAAGGGGCACGGCAACCTTGATGATACTCGGCGACATTTGCACACGTGCCTGCGGTTTTTGCAATGTGAAAACCGGAAGGCCTATGAAAGCGGATTGGGGCGAACCCAAGCGTGTGGCCGAATCAGTTAAATTGATGGGCTTGAAACATTGCGTGCTCACCTCAGTTGACCGCGACGACCTTGATGATTTAGGTGCCGGAATTTGGGAATTGACAGTAAAAGAAATCAAGAAACTAAGCCCCGAAACGACGATTGAAACACTGATTCCTGATTTTGATGGGAAAGAAGAACTCATCAAGTTGGTTTCACTGGCAGGGCAGGAGGTGGTTTCCCACAATGTGGAAACGGTTCGAAGGATTACGCCCTGGGCACGAAGCCGCGCTAAATATGATATTAGTTTGAAATCGCTGGAAATCATTTCCAAAACCGGCGTTATAACCAAATCAGGCATCATGGTTGGATTGGGCGAAACCCCCGAAGAAGTGCTTGAAACCATGGACGATTTGCGGAATGTAGGCGTTGAGGTGCTCACAATAGGCCAATACCTGCAACCAACCCTCAAGCATTTAGCGGTAAAGGAATTTATAACACCTGAATTGTTTGCTGAATACAAGGTGCGCGGTATTGAAAAAGGGTTCCGATTTGTTGAAAGCAGCCCCTTGGTGAGGTCATCGTACCACGCTGAAAAACATGTGAGGAGATAATGAAAAACCCCGTTTCCAAAAAGGTAATATTCGAAGATTTAGGCCAAATTGACTACCAAAAAGCCTGGGATTACCAGGAAAATCTTTTTGAAAAAGTAGTTTCTGCAAAGCAGGACAATAGGGTTTCTGAAACGAAAACACCCACTCCCAATTATTTACTTTTCTGTGAACACCCGCATGTTTATACGCTTGGAAAGAGTGGCAAGGAATCGAATTTGCTGATGAATGAAGATTTTTTAAAATCGAAGGGTGCTACATTTTACCGCATCAACAGGGGAGGAGATATCACTTACCACGGCCCGGGCCAGATTGTTGGCTACCCCATCATCGACCTCGATAATTTTGGGCTGTCCATCCGCACTTATATTGACAAGCTGGAAGAAGTAATTATCCGCAGCCTTAAAGTTTTTGGAATCACAGCCACCCGTTCGCCCGGCGCAACCGGCGTTTGGCTTGATGTGGAAAATCCTGCCAAAGCCAGGAAAATCTGCGCCATCGGCGTACGCACCAGCCATTGGGTGAGCATGCACGGCTTTGCCTTC
>DATCTB010000020.1:0-12905 GCA_036568185.1 Bacteroidales bacterium
CTATAGGGTTGTAAAAAAACCTTTAGGTGATTTGTAAAAAAATGTTTATCTTAACAAGAATTATAAATTACAACTATACAACACCTCCTCTATATGGAAAAAACAATTCAATTCTATAACGATATAATTCACTACTTCCAAACAAATTACATCAACCTTACTTTCATCCTGTTGTTTGTAATAGTAGGATTTATATTATCTAATTTCATACAAAGTAGAGTAAAATTACGATTGATAAAAAAATCACCTAATCATATTACGGCTAATTTTACTTCACAAATAGTCGGATTTATTCTTAAGTCAATTATTGTTTTTACTACTCTATACTTACTTGGACTGAGTTCTTTTACCAATAAGTTACTTGCCGGTGCCGGATTATTAACTTTTGTTATCGGTTTTGCATTAAAAGATATTGGCGAAAACTTTTTAGCTGGAATTATTTTGGCATTTAAAAGTCCTTTTAGGCTGGACGATTTAATAGAAGTAAATAATATTACAGGACATGTAAAAGACATTAGCATACGAGAAACACTTATAAAAACTCCAGATGGAAAGGATGTTTTTTTACCAAATGCTATCATCCTTAAAAATCCATTGTATAATTACACTATTGATGGTTTTTTACGATACGAATTTACAGTGGGTATTGCCTATGAAAACAATCCTACAGAAGCAATAAAGCTGATAATTGAAACGATAAATAATGTTGAAGGCGTTTTAAAAGATGACAAAAAACCTATAATTGCAATTGAAGAACTCGCTACTAATACTATTAATATTAATGTAAAATTTTGGATAGATACCTTTAAATCTAAAAAACGATCTGTTCACAATAGTATTCGTTCTCAAGTAATGAATAATGTTATTGAAGTATTAGTAGCTAATGGTTTTAGTTTGCCCGCATCAATTGTTGAGTTAAAAAACTATGAACCTTATGGAAATTTAAAGCTGAATGTTGAGCAACAAAAAAATAGATAATTAAACATAGTGTCCTACCTTTTGGTAAAAAAATAATTTCCACCTTTTCTTAATGCTACTTTGGAACTTAAACGAAACCCAGAAATCATTTTACATTTAGCAAATCCCAATTTTCAGGTTTAGTATTGCTATAGGTTTGTAAAAAAACTTTGGTTGATTTATAAACTATTTTTTATATTTTTGAAAAAAATAAGTATGATACTTTTTTGAGTTTTATCATACATATCTCCCTGTATTTGGTTAGACATGTATTATTGAGTCATACATATATATAAGTTAGTGCCAATGGTAGGACGACTGCGGTAGATAACAAAATTAAAATGAAAAAATACTCTTACTGAATGAAAAATTCAAGCAATATTTGACCGCTAATACAAAAAATTTGTTACTTTTGAAACTTAACCATTAAAAATTTATCACTATGGCAATTGGAATAACTATTAGTGCAAAAGTAGCACGTGCAAAAAAAGACTGCAAAAGCGGTTTTGGATTATGCGACATAACTATTGAAATTGAGTTTGGAATACGTGCAATATTCACTGTTGACGAAGAAACTCAAACAGCAACACTTGAATTTTTGACAATTCCTCCAGGTAGTTCTTGTGGAGAAGAAGGATTTTTTGTTGACAGAAACGTTGCTTTACCTCAAAAAGCTGCAAACTGTTTAGGCTATGAAAATGTGAATGTTCTAAGAGGGGTTTATAATTACGACACTTGTGCAAGCCAATTCGGAACGGTAAAAGGAATTCAAGTGGAACTTATAAACCGAATTGAAGAACGCTAATGAATTCTCAAAAGAAGCTATTAACAATTAGCTTTCTTGCTGTTATATTAACTTTTATAAGTTGCTCTCCTATTGTTCGTCTAATTTATGGCGTTAAAAAGCCTAAAGTAGAGAATGAAGAATCGTTGAGAAAGTACTTAGAAAAAGTTAATATAACTGACAAGGATGTTTATACTCTTGATTTTGAAGGGTATAAAAAGGCGTTGGAATTAATAAATAAAAAAATCCCTGAGGTTTTAATCTTTGACAAAAATGGGAAACACATCCCATATGGCGATGAATGGGCTTGTAATGCAAGTGCCTTCGATTTTATAGAGAATTTAAACGATACGACAGTATACACTAATTCTGAAAAAGCAAATCTAAATAACCTTCCCTTTGGACTGTACTCTCTCAAAGGGGACAGTCTCGGTTCTCCAAATTTGGATGTATCATTTCACATTTTCATCTTTTGGGCAAAGTTTGCAGGAAAATTGAACAAAAATCACGTGAAGGTCTGGGATAATCAGGCAACTAATAATACAAAGACAAGTATTAGGATCTATAAAATTAATATGGACTTCCAAGAACATTGGGGCGAAGAAGTGACAAGACAATTAGAATCGAAATAGACTTCGACAAAAGTATTTTTTCATTAATAAACATCGTGGAGAAATAACCACAGGCACTAACAGCAAATAAGCTCAAGCAGGGTTTTTGTGCTTCGCAGGACAGGAAAGTGGTAAATTTAAAGTTCAGTTCTTCGTAGCAATTTTCGTGGGGTAAATTCCCTGCCTGCGCCTATTTGCAAAACGTTGTATGCCATGCTGAGAAGCCACCGCACGGTCAAGCACATTTGGTTTTTTGCCGACACGCAGAGCCAACTCAAAAAAACCAAAAGAGCTTGAATTTTTGCCAACGTTTCTACAGAATTAATCCCGTATTTTGTATTTATGAAATTACTTATCGTAGAAGACGAACTGGAATTATTAAAAAGTTTGGAGGATTTTGCAACCAAAGAGGGATACATGTATGATTCTTCCAAAGGACTTCATTCTGGTTTAGAGCGTATCGCTCTTTACGACTACGATTGCATTGTGCTCGACATCAATCTTCCTGATGGCAGCGGATTTGATCTGCTGGAGATACTTCATAAGGAAGGAAAAACGGACGGGGTGATCATCCTTTCAGCGCGCAATTCGCTGGATGACAAATTAAAAGGCTTGGGACTTGGGGCTGATGACTACCTCACCAAGCCGTTCTATTTTTCCGAACTCAATGCACGGATAAAGGCTATCATTCGCAGAAAACAATTCAAAACCAACAAACTTGTCCGCTTTGCCAACCTGGTTATTGAACCGGATCAGTACCTGGTCGGGGTAAACGACCTTGAAAACCTTATTTCATTTACAAAAAAAGAGTATGCTATTCTTACACACCTGATCAATAATCATAAGCGGGTGATTACCAAAGTATCGCTGGCTGAATATATTTGGGGCGACTATGTTGATGAAGCCCAGAGTTTCGATTTCCTGTTCTCGCAGATCAGGAATCTCAAAAGAAAACTGAAAGATGCCGGGGCACAGGTAGAAATAAGCAATATCTATGGGGTAGGTTATCAAATCAAGACATTATGAAGCTACTTACCTACACCTCCCGCATTCAATTGCTTTATTTCCTGATCATGTTCGGAATTTTTTCCATATTATTTTACCTGGTACTAAGCTGGAACGTACTTCAAAATGTAGATGAAGTGTTGTACAACCGTAAAGTCAACCTGTTGGCTTACCTTGAAGAAAATCCTGAAGCTCCCTTCAAAGAAGACAACCCGCTGGATGATTTTACCTTTCACCTCATTGAAGAAACAGCCTTTCTAAAAGGGGAAGAAAACTATACGGATACACTTATCTATGAACCGGTAGATGACGAACTGGATGAATACAGGAAGCTAACCGCTTTTGTAAAATTACAGGGCAAACATTACCGGCTGGAAATTGTAAAACCGCACCTGGAAGCGGCTGAAATGATCGGAACCATTGCCATTACACTGGGAGGTTTATTGCTAGGTTTAGCGCTTTCTTTTTATTTTTCACAGCGCATAATCTCCAAAAAAATATGGAAACCGTTTTTTGAAATGCTGGAAAGGCTCCGGAATTTTCGCCTCGACAAGCAGCAGTTACCGGAATTGTCCCCCTCCACAATAGATGAGTTCCGGATGCTAAATGATACCATTAATGAATTGGTTTTGAAAAATATGGAAATATTTAATAGTCAAAAACAATTTATTGAAAATGCCTCCCATGAAATGCAAACACCACTTGCCGTTATACAGTCACGACTAGAAGTCCTTATAGGACGGGCTGAGTTAACACAAGAACAGGCAGAGATTGTGGAAGGACTCATCAGCTCCACCCAACGTTTAAAAAAACTTAATAAGACCCTGCTCTTACTGTCTAAAATCGAAAACCGGCAATTTCTTTTAACAGACCAAATTGATGTAAATCAGATTATCCAACGGTCAATGGAATATTATGAGGAACAGAAATCAACACTTAATATTTCAGTAAAAATTGAAACAGATAACCAACTGACTGTACAAGGCAATACCATGCTTACTGAAATACTGATTCAGAACCTTCTTAAAAATGCTTTTTTGCATAATACAGAAAATGGCACATTAACCATTCGTGCAGAAGTAAAGCAGCTTACAATTACCAATACAGGTCATAAAAAAGCAGGAGAAGGCTCAATGTTGGATAAAGAAAAATTGTTTAACCGTTTTTATAAGCAATCGGGGATTTCTGATTCATGGGGTCTTGGGCTGTCCATAGCAATGAAAATTGCAGATACCAGCGGTTGGAAACTTTGTTACCGTGAAGAAGGAGGATTACACGTTTTTGAGGTAGATTTCGGGTAACTGGATTATCTTCCCAAATTTCTACAGAATCCAATCCTACATTTGCTGCTGACAAATCATCAAGCTCTGGAATGAATAGAACTGAAAAACAAATCATACTTATTTTGCTTATATTTTTTTTAACAAGCAACCTTGCTATTTCGCAGAAAGATAATAAAGCAGCTAATTATCCAAAGATAAAAAGCTACTTCAGTATCGTTCATCCAATTGCTACATTCACACAGGATGAAAATCACTTTAATTTTAATGGCAGCTATAACGTAGGTTTCCCGGTTGGGATCAACTTTTTACAAAGTGGTAAAATAGCTTATAGTATAGAATTTGTGCCTACGATTTCTGTTAATGATAGTACGAGCAGCGTAACTGGCCTGTTATTTCACCCTGGTGTTATCTACCGAAACATCGGAGGTTTTAATTTTTTAACCAGACTTGCTTTTAATACCAATGGCCGTTATGGTTTTACAGCCGTTGTAAACAAACCAATAATAAAAAAGGGGAAGGTGACCTATTTCGCTGCAATACCCATTCCGTTCCGGTTTGGAAATGGATTGCCTGCTTCCGTAAATTTTGGTTTTCAATTAGGGATAATTTTTTAACACAGGAGTATAGTTAAACGATAAAAAAAAGAACAAAATGAACAGAAAAGAATTTCTAAGAAACTCAGCAATTTTAGGCGGAGCCACAGTCCTACCAATAAACAACGTTTTTTCACAAAATGTGACGGAAAACGGAATTGACAAGTTGGTGGACAGTAATGGAAACTTTATCCAAAAACCGCTTCCATACAACAAGACATTTTTAGAGCCACATATGGACGAAGAAACCTTACACCTACACTTTGAATTTCATCACGGTGGAGCCGTGAAAGGAGCAAACAAAGACCTGGAAAATATCAAAAAACACCTTCAATCAGGCGAGATGGATCAGGTGGACCTGTGGACACGCAAACTGGCTTACCATTTTTCAAGCCACGTACTTCACTCCATTTTTTGGACGAACCTGACAAATAAAAAAACTGAACCGAAAGCTAAACTCTTAAAACAGATAGAAAAAGACTTTGGATCATTCGACAAGCTGAAAAGTTATATCGGAAAAATATCAAAAACAGTGGAAGGAAGCGGTTGGGGAATTCTCGGTTATCAACCCTATTCTCGGTCGCTAACCATATTGCAATGTGAGAATCATCAAAAGCTGACCCAATGGGGCGTAATTCCGCTTTTGGTCATTGATGTGTGGGAGCACGCTTATTATCTGAAATACAAAAACAAAAGAGCGGATTTTGTGGATACTGTGCTCGAAATTATCAATTGGGACAATGTAGCAGAACGATATAACACTGCCCTTAAAATTTTATAACCATTGGAAAAATTACCTTTTAAAGAAGCTCTGAAAGTATGGATTAGAGTAGGCATACATAGTTTTGGCGGACCGGCCGGGCAAATTGCCGTGATGTACAAAATACTGGTAGAAGAAAAAAAGTGGATCAGTGAAAACCGCTTTTTACATGCCATGAATTATTGCATGTTGTTGCCTGGTCCGGAAGCACAGCAATTGGCCACATACATTGGCTGGCTCTTGCACAAGACAAAAGGAGGTTTGGTGGCCGGGATACTATTTATCCTGCCGGGATTTATTTCTATTCTCATCCTGAGTATTCTTTATGCGGCTTATCGGGACGTGGGGATTGTTGAGGCCATATTTTTTGGTATCAAGCCGGCCGTACTGGCCATCGTCATCGGTGCAGTGATAAAAATCGGTAAAAGAGCGTTGAAGAATGAAGTCATGATAATCTTGGCAGCTTTAGCATTTATTGCCATATTTTTCTTTGAAGTGGATTTTCCATATATCGTTATCGCAGCAGGCCTTATTGGATTTATCGGTGGCAAACTTTGGGAGAATAAATTTCATGTCATCAAAGGACATGAAGACAAAACAAACCAGGAGAATAATTACGTCATTGACAGCTACATTGAGCCGGTTAAGCCATCTTTGAAAAGAACAGTCAAGACGGTTTTGCTGTTCTTTGCCTTGTGGGCTATACCATTGGTGGTCATCGGACTATGGGTTGGTGTTGAATCCATCTTTTTTTCCGAAGGCATATTTTTCAGCAAAACAGCAGTAGTGACCTTTGGTGGAGCTTATGCTGTACTGGCTTATATCGCTCAAAAGGCCGTGGAAGATTATGGCTGGCTGCAAAGTGGAGAAATGTTAGACGGACTGGGCATGGCTGAAACAACACCCGGCCCACTCATTCAGGTTGTACAATTTGTAGGCTTTATGGGAGCTTATCGCTTATCGGGTACGATGGACCCGTTGCTGGCCGGAATATTAGCTTCTTTATTGGTAACCTGGACTACCTTTGTTCCTTGTTTTTTGTTCATATTTACCGGAGCACCCTACATAGAATATCTCAGGGGCAACAACAACCTCACCACCGCATTATCGGGAATTACGGCTGCTGTCGTAGGTGTCGTACTTAATCTTGGGGTGTGGTTTGCCATCCATACACTTTTTGAAAATGTAACTGAAAGTCATTCCTTTGGGATGAGATGGATGATACCTGAATGGGCTTCTATTAATCTTCCTTCATTGGTAATCGGATTGATAGCTGCGTTTGTTTATTTTATTCTCAAATGGGATATGTTGAAAACAATTCTCGTTAGCGTGATATGTGGTGTCTTGTATCATTTTATCCTTTTATAGGAGATAATGATACAGGAATATGGGTTGAGAAAGAGAAGTTTGGACACTAAAAAATTGAATGTTGAGAATTATTTTATGTTTATATATTGTTGTTATTCACTTATCTGCCTTTGCACAGGAAACAGGTAGCATAACAGGAAAAGTACTTGACAGTGAAAATGCACCTGTTGAGTTTGTCAATGTGTTTATTACAACAAAAACCGATTCAACAACCATAGTCAGCGGAACAATAACTGACAGCACAGGAAGTTTTGCCCTGAGTGATTTACCCTTGGGCGAATATGTCATTCATTTTCAATTTATCGGCTTTGTAAAACAAAAACATACCGTTTCACTCAAAGCAGAAAACAAGTATTTTCAATTCGACACTATTGTTTTGGAAACTGATGCAACCGTTCTAAACTCGGTTGAAGTAACCGCCTTTCGCAATCTGATTCAGAAAACCGAAGAAGGTATTGTAGTACGAGCTTCCGAAAACATTACGCAAATAGGTGGAACGGCTGCTGACCTGCTGAAAAATATGCCCGGTGTCTTGGTAGGTGCTGAAGGTGAAATAACTTTGAGGGGGAAAAGCCCTTTGATTTTGATAAACGGCAGGGTTTCAGGCATTGGCGGTGTGGACAGGATAACCAACCTTGAACAAATCCCTGCAAGTAGCATTGAACGCATTGAAATCATTACCAACCCGTCTGCCAAATATGATGCGGATGCCGAAGGAGGAATTATCAATATTGTTTTAAAGCAAAATGCCGGTTGGGGTACAAACGGTGCGGTGGCTCTGGGCGCTGGCTTTGGCGATAGGTATCGCATCAATGGTTCCGTTTTACTCAATCACCGTACCTCAAAATGGAATTTCGGACTGGCTTACGATAATTGGTTCACCACTAGAACCCGCAAACAAGACGGAGACCGTATAAATTATAACCTGCCCAACGAATATTTCCTGACACAACGAAGGTCAGATGAACGAATCGTACAAACGCAAACGGCAAGGTTCAACATAGATTATACGCCCGACAAAAAGAACAGCTTCCGTTTGGAAGGAATTTGGTTATTTGACGGTGAAGACAATCGAGAAACCGTCATCAGTTCTACTGAAACTTCTGCTTATGATTTTACTGGAAGGAACAGCCGTTATGCCAATGAAATAAGACGGTTTCATACAGGAGAATTATTGCTGAACTACACACGACAATTCAATAATCCCGAACAAATCCTGACATTCAACGCAAGTTCTTCTATCGAATACAATCGGGAAAATACCGATTTATCAACTCAAACCTTATCAGAACAAAGTAGTCCAATCGGAAATCCCTTTTTACAAAAAACGCATAACTACGAAGATGCCAACCTGACCAATTATTCGGTGGATTATGTCCATCCGATTAAAAATAAAGGAATGATTGAAACGGGTTATAAAGGTATTCTCCGTTTTATAGATGTTGACTTCCTTCGTTCCAACCAGCTGAATGGAAACTTTGTAACCGATTCGGCAAACACAGACCTGTTTCAATTCAGCGAGCAAATTCATGCGGTCTATTTGCAATACACAGGTTGGATTGGCGATAAACAAGAACCAAAATGGAAGTATAATGCAGGCATTCGGGCAGAACAGGTTTTTAATAATGGCAATACCATTCTGAACCCGATAGAATTTACCAACGATTACTTCAACCTTTTTCCGTCTACGAGTTTGATTTATTACACACCAAAAAGAAACATGCTCAAATTGAGCTATAGTCGTAGGATTAACCGCCCCTCGCTTGGCAGATATAATCCGTTCACCGACATAACCGATTCACTCAATATCTATTCGGGCAATCCCAACCTTCAACCTGAACTGGCACACTCGGTTGAGCTATCTTACAATCATTCATTTAAGAAAGGCAGTTTTACCACTTCGGCATTTTACCGACAAACGAGTAATATCATCCTGCCCTACACAGTGGTGGATAGCAATGGAGTTAGCTTTACACAACCACAGAATTTTGGTAATGCTTCTACCTATGGTTTGGAAGCGATTTTTACTTACAATCCTTTCAAATTCTGGAGCATCAACCTGAATGTTTCGGGTTATGAACTGCGTATAGAAGAAACCAACCCGACCCTTAACATTCAGCAAAACCAGTTTACCGGCTACGCCAAACTCATCAATAATTTCCATGTGTGGAAGAATGGAAAACTACAGATAATAGGAAATTATACTTCGCCTATTGCCATTCCGCAGGGAGAGCAAAAGGAAGTTTATTTTATTGACCTTGGATTTCAGCAAAGAATCATGAAAGGACAAGGGCGGTTAGCATTTACTGTAACTGATATTTTTGACACACAGCAAATCGGCTACAGAATTTCTGACACCAATTTTGAGTTCGACCGAACACGAAAAGTGGACACCCGTGCAGTCATGCTCATTTTCGCTTATACGTTCCGGTCAGAGTTCAAAGAAAAACTTTTAGAGAACAAATTTAAAAACGAATAATCATGAATACATTTTTAATCTCCATTGCACTATTGCTGGGCATTACCTCATGCAATAGTGCATCACAAAAAAATAACCAGACAGAAAATACGGTTTCCTACGAAAAGATGGGCAGCGATACGCTTGTCAATTTTGAAAATGAAACAGAAGGAAAATTGCCTTCGGGATTTGTTGCTGACGCTACCAATAAAGCCAAAAGCATTAAATGGAATGTAGTTGATGACAATGGCAACAAAGTGGTAGAACAGCAAGCCGAAAATTCGGGCAGTTGCTATAACCTACTTGTTTTAGATAAAGTCGCTTACAATGATTTTTCAGCTTCGGTGAAAATAAAAGCCATATCAGGTGAAGAAGACCAAGGTGGCGGACTCGTTTGGCGTTACATAGACAAGAACAACTATTATGTGGCGAGATACAATCCGCTTGAAAACAATTTCCGTTTTTACAGGGTGGTAGATAGCAAAAGGGAAGAGTTGAAAAGTGCAGACAGCGACATAAAACAAGGAGAATGGTTTACCATGACCATAGAAATGAAAAGAAATAAAGTTACCTGTTCGCTCAATGGTGATAAATTAATCGAATCAACAGACGACACATTCAAATCGGCAGGACTAATCGGCTTTTGGACAAAGGCAGATGCGGTTACGTATTTTGATGATTTGAAAATTAATGCTTCAAATAATTAAGCAATGATTTTTTTAAGAAGCATATCTGTTTTTTTAGTTGTTGCTCTTTCGGTAATGCTGAACAGCTGCGGAAATAAAACAGAAAATTGGCTCAATGATTATGCAAAAACAAAATGTGCATATCAACAAGAAGAACAAATGATACAGGATGATTCGGTTAGTCAAATTGCACCACTTGTTTTAGAAAAAGAAAATCTGTTACAGGAATTGAATTTATTATCCGTTCCCTTTCAGAACAGGATTGAATTGATGAATCAGGAAATAGCAGAGGCATTGATAAAGTTTGGCGAAGAGTACAGGAAAAAGACGGACAAACATAGTGCACAATACGGACACATATCTACTCCTGAATATGAAAGGACAATTGAAAATTTGCAAATAAAAAGAGATACAAAAATTTCATTATTGAAGGAAAACATCAAAAAAATAAATGAAGAGTTAAACAACGATTCTGAAATTCAGAATAAATCGCAGCAAGTTGAATTGCTCGAAAGTAAAATTGATTCTTCTTGGAACAGTATAATCGGTAAGCACCAGCCAATTATTGATAGTTTACAGCAGGAATTAAATACATTGAACAGAAATTATAAAAATATTCTGAACGAATTATCACAAGGAGAAAAGAAAAGTTTTGAAATGAGCCGAGATAGCACCAGAAATAATCCATGCAACCATGTCCGAAAATAAAATTCCATATTCATTAAAGGACTTAACCCTTTACTTTCTAAAACTAGGAACAATTGGTTTTGGGGGGCCTGTTGCACTTGTTGGCTATATGCACCGTGACCTTGTGGAAAAAAGAAAATGGGTAACAGAAGACGAATATAAAGAAGGTCTTGCTTTGGCTCAACTGGCACCGGGACCACTTGCAGCCCAACTTGCCATTTATATGGGTTATGTTCACTACCGCATTATTGGGGCAACCATTGTAGGAGTTACGTTTGTGATACCGTCTTTTTTAATGGTACTTGCTATCGGCTTTGCTTATGTGAAATTTGGAGGATTGCCGTGGATGCAAGCCGTATTTTATGGGGTTGGTGCAGCGGTAATCGGAATAATTGCCATCAGTAGCTACAAACTGACAAAGAAAACCATTGGAAAAGATTATCTGCTTTGGGGAATATTTATTTTGCTTGCAGTAACTACATTTATTACAGAAACAGAAATTATTTCCCTCGTTGTGGCTGCGGGTGTTTTGATGTGGTTCGTTAAAGCACCACCGAAATTTTTAAAATCAGTAAACTCCTTTTTTCCTGTTTCTCTAACGTTGCTATCAATTACAAGCATTTCAGTCACAGGGAAATTGGCACAACTGTTTTGGTTTTTCTCAAAAGCAGGAGCATTTGTTTTCGGCAGTGGGCTTGCTATAGTTCCATTTTTATATGGAGGAGTAGTAAATGAACATCATTGGTTGACTGAACAACAATTTTTGGATGCGGTTGCGGTAGCCATGATAACTCCGGGACCAGTTGTCATTACGGTTGGATTTATTGGCTATTTAGTTGGAGGATTTCCCGGAGCTTGTATTGCAGCACTTGCGACATTTTTACCCTGCTATCTTTTCACCATCATTCCAGCTCCCTATTTCAAAAAGTATGGTAAAAATCCTGCTATCAAGGCATTTGTTGACGGTGTAACAGCAGCAGCAATCGGTGCTATTGCAGGTGCAGTCTGCGTTCTTGGAATGAGACAGTTCACAGACATGACATCCGTAACTTTTGCAGTTATTACCGTATTGATACTGTTAAAATTCAAGAAGATTCAGGAGCCTATAATAATTCTAATCGCAGCTATTGTTGGACTTTTAATTAAAGCAGCATTATGACACAAGCCAACCCTTCGCATCCATACACATTGGCAAGTCGCTCAAAAAGCCTTCCCGCAAGCCAAAACTTGCCAAAGAGTATGGTTGCCCAAACGCACGGACGAAAAGAAAGCACGGGCATACAACATTGTATAAAAGCAATAGCGGGTGAAGTGGTAAAATTAAGTTCTGTGCATTTAATAAACTTTGGTGGTGGCGGACAGGTAATCGCTTTGAAATCCGCTACTGCTCTTATACTTGACCGTTAAACAACAAATAAAAAAACCTTACTGATAAAATCTACTTCTAAATATTTTTAGATAATCTTCCGGTACTTTGGTTTCAAAAATAACTTCTTTTTTAGTCGTTGGATGGATAAAAGCCAACTGCTTTAGATGAAGTGCTAATCTACCTATGGGATTTTCTGTAGCTTCATATTTTTTGTCCCCAATAATAGGGTGTCCAAGGCTTTTCATGTGCACACGCAATTGGTTTTTTCTTTCTGTTTCTTGGTGAGCTTCTAACAAAGTATAAAATTCATTTTTCTTAATTACCTGATAATGGGTAACGGCCAA
>DATCTB010000021.1:0-8815 GCA_036568185.1 Bacteroidales bacterium
TGCTGCATATTTGCAAATTGACCAAATCAATGGAATTCCTCTTCACAACAATGGCTATACGGGTGAAGGAGTTGTTATAGCGGTTTTGGATGGTGGATTTGAGGGGGCAAATGTTCATCCTGTTTTTGATAGTTTATGGGCCAATAACAGGGTATTGGGCACTAAAGATTTTGTTCATGTGAATGGAAATGTTTTTACTGAAAGCCAGCATGGCAAAATGGTTTTGTCGGATATGGCAGCCTATGACCCCGGAACTATGATTGGAACCGCTCCTCTTGCTTCTTATTGGTTGTTGCGAAGTGAGTATGTTCTGACAGAGAATTTAATTGAAGAATACAATTGGGTTTCAGCAGCTGAATTTGCTGACAGCGTAGGAGCCGACGTGATTAACAGTTCGTTAAGTTATGTAGATTATGATATGACTGAATGGAGCCATGATTATGAAGACATGAATGGTGTCACTTGTATTTCAACAATAGGAGCTGATATTGCAGTAAGCAAAGGTATTTTTGTTTGTAATAGTGCCGGAAACTCGGGAAACGATAGTTTTCCCTGGATAGGTGCTCCTGCTGATGGTTTCGATGTGTTTGCCGTAGGGGCGTTAAAAGATAATGGACAAAGAGCTTCCTTTAGTTCAATCGGGCCTACTGCAGATGGCCGCATAAAGCCTGATATTATGGCACTAGGACAAGGCTCAACCATTGCTGTAGGTGATGACGGCGTGGCCTCTGGAAGCGGAACCTCTTTTGCATCTCCTATTTTTGCCGGTATGGTGGCCTGTCTCTGGCAAGCCAATCCAACCATGAATGTGCAACAACTCCAGGCAGCCATACTTGAAAGCTCTTCAAATGCTGATACTCCTAATAATAATATAGGATGGGGAACTCCAGACTTTGAACTAGCAAACTCATTAATGACAACTGTGGAGAATAAGACAGGTCGGGAAAGTTTCACTAAAGTATGGCCAAATCCCTTTACAGATGCACTTTCTATTCAGATAAACTCAAATACTTCAGTTTTAATCGAAATTATCAATTCTTCGGGTATTGTTGTTTATGTTGAAAATGTTGGAAATTTACAAGCTAACAGAACATTCCTGCTTGATAATTCATTTGAGAAATTAGCTAAAGGGCTGTATTTAATAAAAATCAGCACAGAGACTAAGGCAGAGGTTCACAGGCTAATTAAGCACTAAGGTATTAACGAAAAAATGGAACACCGTCAATTGACGGTGTTTTTTTTGCCTTTTTTTTTAAAGGACAGCTTTAATTGACAATTAAGGCAATCCTCAGCATATTTTAGTGAAGAATAAAACATAGTAGCATAAGAGCTTACAGTTTACGAAATTAATATTGATAGTGTCCAGGTTTGTAATAAAAGCAAATTTTTGATAGAGAGTAGGGGTGTGGTTTATTTCCTCTAACTGTAAAGGTGAAATAAATCAAAGGGAATTAAAAATTATAAAATTAATTCAGCAATCGCATTTTCCAGACTGATTTTAGTTTTAAGAAAATGTAAAATAATGATTAATTCACAAATAACAATAAACACAACTGTAAATTATATTTGTAAACACATTTTGTCTAAATATCTAATGTTTAATAGTTTAAATTAATATATACAATTGTAAATATACTAAAATAATATAGAACTGTAAACTATATTGTCTAATCTAGAAAAAGTAGTTTTAATCTGTATTATTAACTTTATTACCAGCTATATAATAAAACATATCTCTTATTTAATTTAGAAAATATCTCGAATGACTTATAATTATTTGATATTTTTATACATACTGTAAATACTTATTAAAGATATATTTACATGGTAAAATCTATGATTAAATTAAAATAATTTCTATATTTACAAATGTAATTGCTTTATGAAATGAATTTATTTCACAATACTAAATTATTCGGTATATTTGTAAACATAAATTTTATTCAAAATGATTACTAGGATAAAAAGAATAATTGATGACAAGCAAATTAATGCTGCTCAATTTGCTGATGAAATTGGTGTACAACGTTCGGCGCTTTCCCATGTTCTTTCAGGACGAAATAATCCAAGCCTGGATTTTATGTTAAAAATCAAAAAAGCATATCCCGAAATTAACCTGGATTGGTTGATGATTGGAAGTGGGCAAATGATAGAAAATACAAGTTCAGAAAAGAAAGTAACATCCAGTTCAAGTAAATCAGTTCTTGAAATTGAATTTCCTGATAAGGAAAGTGAAGGAAGTATGGAAAAAACCGTTGTTCAACCTACAAACGAAAGTGTAAAACCTGCAGAACCTGTTAAGGCACTACCAAAAAGCCACGGAAATAAAACCCCTACGCAAATTATTGTGCTTTATTCAGACAATACCTTCGAAATATTTGAAGAAAATTCAAAGAAATAGAAATAAAAAAGCCGGAACTGAAAGCTCCGGCTAATAATTTTACACTTTATTTTATTAAACCATTTCCCTTTCAGAGAAAAAGAAATTGCTTTCTATGCGTGCATTCTCATCGCTATCGGAACCATGAACAGCATTGGCTTCAATGGAAGTTCCATAAAGCTTCCTGATGGTACCTTCAGCAGCATTTTCAGGGTTAGTGGCACCGATGAAGTTACGATAAGTTTCAACTGCATCGTTCTTTTCTAAAACTGCGGCCACAATCGGACCTGAAGACATTGAAGCTACCAGGCTGTTATAAAATGGCCGCTCACTATGAACAGCATAAAATTTCATAGCTTCTTCCTTGGTTAAACGTGTATATTTCAGTGCTTTAATTTGAAATCCACCTTCAATAATTTTTGTGATAATGTTTCCCATATTTCCATCAGCTACTGCCTTTGGTTTAATCATGGTAAATGTGATTTTTCCTGCCATTTTATTGTATTTATAAATTTTTTGCAAAAATAGAAATTAATTAATATGTCGTTCTTCTTTAAATTTTATTCACGTACTGGATTTTCAATTTAAAAACTTATGAAAAATTAAGAAATTATCTAATGGCATTCCGTTTTTAACTTATTAAGGCAAGTATAATTATGTATATTTGCACCCTTATTTTAGAAGCTGGATATTAAATGCTGAACAAACAAGAACTGAAGAAGCTAACTGTCCTGTTATCAGGACAAAAGCGCATAGTTCTGACGACTCATACCAACCCTGACGGGGATGCCATAGGTTCGTCGATGGCACTTCTTCATTATTTTGAAAAAAAAGGCCATACTGTTTCAGCCCTTGTACCCAACGATTTTCCTGAATTTTTATCTTGGATTCCGGGCAGTGAAAAAATGATTGTTTTTGAAAAAAAATCAAAAGCAGCTAAGAAACTGCTTGAAAAGGCTGACATTGTTTTTTGCCTTGATTTCAATGCATTAAGCCGTGTTGGTTCAATGTCGGAAACTTTAAAAAACGTGAAAGTCCCATTTGTATTAATTGACCACCATATTGATCCTGAAATGGAAAGTTTTGCGTTTGTTCACTCAACGGTTCAAATTTCTTCTACCAGCGAACTTGTTTTTGATTTTATTAGTCGATTGGATGATTTGGAATTAATTGATAAACAGATAGCTGAATGTCTTTATACCGGAATTGTCACCGATACCGGTTCATTTTCCTTTTCTGCAAATAATAGCAACACTTACCGCATAACGGCCGAATTGATTGACAGAGGATTAGTTCCAGATAAAATTCACCAATTGATTTATGATACTTTTTCTGAAAACAGGCTTCGTTTATTAGGAATGGGGATAAGCGACAGAATGCTGGTTTGGAATGATTTACATACAGCATTGATTTATTATACTGCACAAGATTTAGAAAAATATAATGAACAGGTTGGGGATACTGAAGGAGTAGTTAATTACCCGCTTTCGATGAAAAATATAAACCTTGCTGTATTGTTGACCGAACGTGATAAAAATATCAGGATTTCGTTCAGATCGAAAGGTGATTTTTCGGTAAATGACCTGGCCCGGAAACATTTTAACGGTGGAGGGCATAAAAATGCTGCAGGAGGAAAATCATTTATTTCTATGAAGGAGACTATAGAACTGGTGAAAAGCGAATTATCCAATTATAAGAAACAACTTGATTATCAGCTTACCTATTCGTAAAATGGATTTAGTAAAAAAATATTTTATTATTATCAGTTCAATACTTATATCGCTTTATTCGTGTTCTGGTTCAACTGAAAATCAGTCGAAAAATGAAAATGTGTCTAGAAAAGAATCGCTTGAAAAAGTGAACAGGTACTTGATTAGGACTGAGGCTGAAGATATTGATAACTATATCCGCCGGCATGGATGGAAAGCAGAGGAAACAGGTACTGGCTTACATTACTGGATTTATGAAAATGGAAATGGCGAACAAGCCAAAAAAGGTCAGATAGCAGTGCTTAATTTTCAAACTTTTCTTATAAACGGTAACCTAATTTATTCATCTGATGAATTAGGTTATAAAGAATTTAAAATAGGAAAGGGTGGGGTTGAAACAGGTTTGGAAGAAGCTATTTTATTAATGCGTGTTGGCGACAAAGCAAAACTTGTAATACCTTCGCACCTCGCTTTCGGATTGCTTGGCGACAATGATAAAATACCTCCACGTTCAACCGTGGTTTACGATATTGAATTAGTTTCACTTAAATAAAAAAAATAATACAATCAAAATTTAATCAAACATGAAAAAATTATCTTTAATGCTTATTATGCTGATTTCCAGCGTTGGTATATTCTTGGCATCTTGTCAATCAGGAGACAGCAGGTTTCCTGGGTATGAAGTAGCCGAAAATGGCCTGATTTACAAATTCGATTTCCGCAGCGACAGCACAATTTCACCGGCTGTTGGTGATTTCGTTACCGTTGTTATGACCTATGGTAAAAAAGATTCAGTTGTTTTCGACAGCCGTACAATTCCTCAGGACATGATTATACCAATGATCGAACCCATGTTTAGTGGTGATATTTATGACGGTATTGGAATGATGCACATTGGTGATAGCGCTACATTTATTATGCCTGCCGATTCAGTATTCAAAAAATTATTCCGCATGCAGGAAGCACCACCTGAATTTGCAACTGATCCTTTCATGTATTTTACAGTAAAATTGCTGAATATCCAATCACAGGAAGAAGTTGACCAGGCTCAGCAGGCAAAAATGGCCAGGATGCAGGAAGCTGAAAATACATTGCTCGAAGAATATATTGAAGCAAATTATCCTGATGCACAACCTACCGAAGACGGTATGTATGTAATTGTTGAAACACCAGGAAAAGGGGCAAATCCAGTTGCAGGACAAACGATTACAGCACATTACACAGGAAAATTCCTTGATGGAACCGTTTTTGACAGTTCTGTCGAAAGAGGACAACCATTTGAGTTTGTTCTTGGACAAGGTCAGGTAATTACGGGCTGGGACAAAGGTTTTGCCATGATGAAAAAAGGCGAAAAAGCTACCTTAGTAATTCCTTCTTTATTGGCTTATGGCCCTGGAAGACAAGGAATTCCTCCTTTTTCTACACTCGTTTTCGAAGTGGAATTGATTGACTTTAAATAAAAACCAGTTTTATCAGCCGGGCATAATTCAATTGTATTGAATTAGCCCGGCTTTTATCATTTCCCATCAAAAAAAATGATTCATAATATTAAACTCCTGCTTTTATTCCTCTCTACCGGAATTCTATTTTCTTCCTGTTCGGGAAAGTATCCGGGTTTCGAACAGGCCGACAATGGAGTATATTATAAAGTTCATTATAAAGGAAATGACACTGTGCATGCAAAAGAAACTGATTGGGTAACACTTTTGATGGATTACAGGCTGGAAGATACCGTTTTATTTAGAAGCTCGATGTTGAAAGAACCTCTTCAATTCCAAATGATTAAACCTATGTTCGAAGGCGACCTATATGAAGGTCTCGAATTGATGGGTGAAAATGATTCGATGACTTTTGTTATAGTTGCCGATTCATTTTTTTACAAAACAGCTATGTTAAATGAGCTGCCTCCCGGCGTAAAACCAGGCAGTTTAATGTATTATGATGTAAAACTGAAGGAATTAATTACAAACGAGGAATATCTTGCAAGAATTGAACAGGAAAAAGAGAAACTAAGACAGAAAGAAATGGCTGAATTGCAAGAGTACATTGTAGCCCAGCAAATTACAGCTTTGCCTTTAGAATCAGGGCTTTACTATATTCCTTTAAATAAAAGCAACGGCAGGGTAGCCGATACAGGCGAAATGTGTCAGATTTACTTAAAAGTTAAAAAACTGGATGGCACTGTTTTATTTGATAATTTCAACAAAGAACCAATGGATATTGAACTTGGTAAAGAGTTTGATACACAGGGCCTAATGGAAGGAATTAGTATGCTGCCGCTCGGCGGAAAGGCTCAGTTGATAGTGCCCTCATCAATTGGAGTAGGTGAAAAAGGAAAAGACGGGGTAGATCAGTTTACAACATTGATTTATGAGGTGCAGTTATTGCAAATAAGAACAGTTGAGGCTGTAAAAAAAGAAAGAGCTGCCAAAAAGATTGCAGAAGAAGAAGAAAAACAAAGATTAAAAGAAGCTGAGCCAGGTAAAATTGACAAATATCTGATGGACAACAATATCCAGCAAGAACCACTACTATCAGGCCTTTATTTTATTACCATAAAAGAAGGAAGTGGCCCACTGGCAAAACCCGGCGATAAAGTGAAAGTAAATTACATACTCTACTCGCTTGATGGAAAGGAAATTGAATCATCCTATGCTAACAACCAGCCATTTGAATTTCAGGTTGGCAATAACCAGGTTATTAAAGGCTGGGAAGAAGCTGTTCAAAAAATGAAAAAAGGGGAGAAGGCCAGGCTTATCATTCCTTCTAATTTGGCTTATGGCGCCCGCCAGATGAATGAAAACATCAAGCCATACTCACCAATGGTTTTCGAGCTGGAATTGGTGGAAGTTGAGTGATTGCGGATTGCGGATTTTCGATTTCGGATTTGAAAAACGACGAATTACAATTGAATACCCATCGAATGGCGACTATCATATAAATCTGAAATCCGAGAACATTTAGAACCTAAAATTATACATCAGCATCAATTGTTTCCTGCCAATAAACCCGGTCTCAACAGTCAGGTAATGATGATTGGCTAAAACTATCGATGCTCCAATCAACATATTCCATTGATTTACGGCAGTTATATTTCCGGAATAAGTGGCAGCTTCCCCAAAGAAATATTCAAGTCCAGGTGCTATTTCGCTAACATTGATTTGACCTGAAAAATCCTGGTTGTTGCTTAAATACATGGCGCCCAGCCATAAGTTCCCGCTTAATTTGCTTTTAATTTTACCAAGAAAAATACCTGTTTTTGGGCTAAAACTGTGTGTGTAAATTTTACTGTACACATCATTCGGAACGGTGACAGTGTAATTGTAATCGAGAACAAAGAAAAAACTTTTGTAACCCGCAGAAAGAGTGGCACCACCGCCATAAGTTGGACCCTGGTACTTCAATTCATCATGAATTTCAAAAGTTGTATCAATCACAATTGGCTCAAAACCAGGAATATTGACTAAAATATAAGGCACGGTAAGGTCAGGGGAAGTTTGACCGCGTGTATAACCAACAATTCCATAAATATTCAGGAAAGAAAATAGCCACACGTCTAGCCTGGTTGTCAATTGCTTATAGCCTGAAACTGTATTCTGATATATAGTATCAGCCGTGGCAGTTATATCGTTCATGTCGTTTGAAAGCTGCAGATTTGAAGCAATAAATTCCTGCTCCATAAACATGGACTGAATTCCCACACCAAAGGGAAATGAAAGAGAATTACCCTTCTGTCTTAATTTTTTTCCACAAAATGGAGGAAATTGTGAAACAGGATTTTGAACTTTAATATACTGCCCTTCTGATTTGCCAAACCAAAGAGGTTTTTTATCAATTGTAATTCCAATGCCGGATTGCTGGGCGATGGTAAAAGATAAAAGGAAAAAGAAAAAAGTAAAAAGAGTGATGAGTTTTTTCATAATTTTTATCTGTCGCTAAAAATGGCCGTTCCAATCCTCACCAGCGTTGAGCCTTCTTCAATGGCTATTTTGAAATCGCCTGACATCCCCATCGAAAGCTCCATAAAATGCTCACCATCAGAAAAATACTTTCCCTTGATTTTATCAAAATACTGCCTAAGTTGAATGAATTCCTTTCTTACCTGCTTTTCATCTTCAGTAAAAGTCGCCATTCCCATCACGCCGCAAAGCCTTATATTTTTTAACTCCTGATATTCTTTTCCACCCAACATTTCTTCTACTTCATCCATGCTAAAGCCAAATTTGCTTTCTTCTTCAGCAATATGAAACTGCAGCAGGCAATCGATGATTCTTTCGTTTCTTAAGGCTTGTTTGTTAATTTCCTTCAGTAATTTGAGGCTGTCAACTGAATGTATCAATCTCACGAAAGGGGCAATATACTTCACTTTATTTGTTTGCATGTGCCCGATAAAATGCCATTCAATATCTTGTGGTAAAAGAGGATGTTTTGCCGACATTTCCTGGGCTTTGTTTTCCCCAAAAACCCGTTGGCCAGCGTTATAGGCTTCTTGAATAATTTCAACCGGTTTGTATTTGGAAACAGCAACCAGCCTGACTCCGCCAGGAATTTCACGCAATAAAGTGTTCAGGTTTTCCTGAATATTCATGTTTGTTTTTTTTGCAAAAATACTTTCTTGTTTGGTTTTTGAAATGTTTATTCAGTTTTTCTGCCCAATTTCATGATTCTTCAAACGCTTTAAAGCTTATTTTTGTCAATTATCAATTGACTACATGCAGCAGCTATT
>DATCTB010000022.1:0-4334 GCA_036568185.1 Bacteroidales bacterium
CTGATTTCTCCTGATTTCTTTAAAAAAAAGTCTAATTGTGAAACAGGTTTCGACATCTGAATTATTTTAAAATCTGTGAAATTTTTTCTACCCTTCTCTGGTGCCTTCCGCCTTCAAACGCTGTATTCAGGAAAACCTGCACCATTTCCCAGGCAAGTTCAAACGAAACAAACCTACCGGGAAGTGAAATAATATTTGCATTGTTGTGTTCGCGTGCTAATTTGGCTTGTTCAACGCTCCAGCAAAGGGCTGCACGAACATTCGGGTATTTGTTGGCAGTCATTTGTGCACCATTGCCACTTCCGCAAAAAATGATTCCGCGCTCAAACTCTCCTTTGTTTATTGCGTTCGCCAAAGGGTGAATCATGTCAGGATAATCAACGCTTTCGGAACTATTGGTACCAAAATCAGCCACCACGTAACCAGCGTCCAGCAATTTTTCACGGATAAATTCCTTCATTTCAAATCCGCCGTGGTCGGTGGCAAGTGCCAAATTTTTGTGATTATCTACCATTGTTAATAAAATTTAGCTACAAAATTAGCCAATTTTCGAGCCGAACTTTGAAAGCCTTGATAATGAAGTGTCTTTAATTTTAAAGCGAAGAAACCTATTTTTCTAATTAACTAAGTGTCAAATTTTTAAAATTAATCACCACTTGGTTGTTAATATCTGATTAATTTTGTTGAATAAAAATGATAAAAAGGCGTTTTAAAAACTTATTTCATAAACATAATTTTTGGCTCGGTTTTTATTAAAAGTTATTACACGAAATGAACAATGAATAAATGCCGCCCAATGAAAAATTTATCAATAAAATAGTTTTAAACCAATTGTTAAGTAAATGGTTAAAATGTTGATTTTGAAAAAGTAAGATGCTAACAACCTATCAATAAGATGTTAATAAACTACTCTTTCCGACATATCAAAATTTTATGCAAACAAGTAATTAAACAAGCTAACAGGATAGTATTATTATCTTCTTTTTTAATTTAAAAATAAATATATAAGAGAAGAATTGTTAGTAACGAAAATTAGCCAGATGGATTTTAAAAAAGAAATATTCCGCCTAAAGAAAGAAAAAAATGCGCTGTTGCTGGCACATTATTACCAGGTTCCTGAAATCCAGGATATTGCGGATTATGTTGGCGACAGTCTGGGTTTGGCGCAGCAGGCAGCCCAGTCGAATGCAAAGTTAATCGTTTTTGCGGGCGTACATTTTATGGCTGAAACGGCTAAAATTTTAAACCCGAATGCGAAAGTTGTTTTGCCCGATTTGAATGCCGGTTGTTCATTGGCGGACTCCTGCCCGCTGGATGATTTTGTGGCTTTCAAGAAAAAATATCCGGGTCATATTGTTATTTCCTACATCAACACCACGGCAGCTATCAAGACGGAGACTGATGTTGTTTGCACGTCGGGAAATGCTGTTGAAATTGTCGAATCTTTTCCGAAAGACCAGAAAATAATTTTTGCGCCTGATAAAAACCTGGGTGGCTATATCAACAAAATTACCGGTAGAAATATGGTCCTGTGGGATGGAACCTGCGAAGTGCACGATATTTTGAATACAGAGGCTATTTTTAAATTAAAAGAAGAAAATCCTGATGCAAAATTGGTTGCGCACCCCGAATGCAAAGCCACAGTTTTGGCTGTTGCCGACTATGTTGGCTCAACCACGGCGATGCTGAAATTCACGCAAAAAGATTTGGCTCAGAAATATATTGTAGCCACTGAAACCGGCATTTTGCACCAAATGAAACTGCTTTCGCCTGAAAAAGAATTCCTCATTGTCCCTTCAGACGAAACCTGCTCGTGTAACGATTGTCCCTACATGAAAATGAATACGATGGAAAAACTCTATCTTGCACTGAAAAACGAAAAACCTGAAATTATTTTGGATGCAGCAACGATGGAGAAGGCTCGGAAACCAATCGTGAAAATGCTTGAAATTTCTAAAAAGGCAAACCTGATATGAATCCAATTTTTCAAATAAATAAAACCTTCACTTTGTGGAAATTTTTTATTTCAGCTTTGCTGATTTTTGTTTTCGTTGCTGTTCAAGCGCAGGATACCACCAGCCGCATCAACCCTGATGGGTACAACAAATTTTATTACGACGACGGAACCTTAGCCAGCGAAGGCGCCATGAAAAACGGCAAGCCTGAAGGGTATTGGAAAAATTATTACCCTAACGGGAAAATAAAATCGGAAGGAAACAGAAAAGACTTTCTTTTGGACAGCACCTGGAATTTTTATGATGAAGAGGGAAAATTGACACTTGAAATCAATTACGTAGCCGGAAAAAAGAACGGTTACAGAAACACTTACCAGGGCGATGAAGTAACCAAAGAATATTTTGTAAATGACGTAAAACAAGACTATTCCTACGTGTTGTATGCCGATGGCAGTGTTAAAATAAAAACTCCTTTTGTCAATGGGCTTGAAGAAGGAATTTCAAAAGAATTCGACCCCAGCGGCAATATTACCGAGCTGATAACTTACAAAAAAGGCTACATCGTTGAGCGCGAACGAATCAACCGATACGATGCCGACAGCCTGCCAAACGGAAAATGGAAATGGTTTTATGAAACAGATCAGCTTAAATCGGAAGGCACTTTTAAGCATGGATTGAAAAATGGATATTTTAAAGAATATGACCTGAACGGTAATTTAATTTCAGCCAAAAAATTCAATAATGGCGAGCTGCAGGATGATGCTCCGGAACTTGTAAAACTTGATGTGCGCACAGATTATTACCCAAATGGTCAGCCAAAAATTGTGGGAACCTACACCAAAGAAGGAATCCCGGAAGGAGTGAGGCGCGAATACAACGAACAGGGAAAAGTCGAAAAAGCCTATATTTTCAAAAAAGGAAAGCTTGTTGGCGAAGGCGTTTTCACTGATGCCGGGCAGAAAGAAGGCAGTTGGAAAGAATATTTTCCCGACGGAAAACTCAGGGGAGTTGGGGTTTACAATTCCGATACCCGCGTGGGATTGTGGAAATATTATTACAATACCGGGCAATTGGAACAAATAGGCGTGTACAAAGATGGCGCACCCGACAGCACCTGGACCTGGTACCACGCTAATGGGCAAGTGTTGCGAACCGAAAATTATTACAAAGGCTTGCAGGACGGAATGATGGTTGAATATGACTCAGAAGGTAATATTGTAACGCAAGGCGAATACATCGAAGGGAAAAAAGACGGGCTTTGGATTTATGTTGCCGGCGATTCGAAAGAGGAAGGAAAATATGCGGACGACATGCAAAATGGAACCTGGAAAGCGTATTATCCTGACGGAAGTTTAAGTTTTGAAGGAAAATATGTTGACGATTTGCCTAACGGGAAATTTACCTGGTACTGGGAAAATGGAAAAGTCAAGGAAGAAGGCGACTACGTAATGGGTCGAAAAAGTGGCGACTGGAAAAAATATGACGAGCAAGGCATGATTATCATCGAAATTTCATTCAGAAGTGGGCGCGAGGTAAAATACGATGGCATGGATATCGACAAAGCCGACCTTGATGATGAAGAATAATTTTGTAAATTAGCCGACCAAATCAAACAAACTATTTATTATGAAGAAGTTATTTTTTATTTTAGCATTAGCTATTGGCTTTGCATCGTGCCAGAATTCAGCAAACAAAACTGAAGCAACAAACGATGAAACCTTAAGCAGCGATGTAGCTGTGGTTCAGGTAGCTGAATTTGAAACCTTAGCCGGAGATTTAGTCGGTAAAACCATCCAGTTTTCAGGAACAGTTGACCACGTATGCAAACACGGTGGGCAGCGCATGTTTATCGTTGACAATGAATCTGAAGCGCGTATTAAAATTACTCCTGCTGAAGAAGTTGCAGCTTTCAACACAGAATTGGTTGGCGACCAGTTACTTATTACCGGAATCGTTGAAGAGCAAAGAATTGACGAAGCTTACCTGATGGAATGGGAAGAAGAAATCAAAGCCGGATCAGCCATGAGTGATGATAAAGGCGAAGGTACCCACCTTGGTGGCAATGTTGAAAAAGGAGGCGAAGGTGCTGACGTAAGTGAAGAAATGCAAAAAGTAATTAACCTCAGGGAGCAATTGCAAGCTTCAGGAAATGATTATCTGGCTTTCTATTCAGTTGTCTGCACAGGTTATGAAGTTGTACAAGAAGGCGCTCCTGAAGAAGAAGTTGTTGAAGTGGAGGTTGAAACCGAAACCGAATAATTTTCGCCCCAAAAACCCTGTTTTTAAATGAGTTTTAATTGGAGAAAGTGGAACAGAGCAGTCCACCGCGACTTTGGTTATTTGTTCCTTGGCATGACTTTAATTTATGCTATTTCAGGA
>DATCTB010000023.1:0-7421 GCA_036568185.1 Bacteroidales bacterium
TTTTTTCTCTAATTCAACATAAGCAGATAAATTCCATATCCAGTTTTTTTCAGAACCTGAAGCTTCATATAAATCAGCGGTTGAAAAAGTTGACTGGCTAGCGATACCACCAATAAAATCAAGGTTGCCAAGGGTGGTAAACGTTTTGCTTATCTGGTAATTATTGTAAATCATCAAGGCCTTGCTCGACTGGTTATTGTTCGCCTGGTTATTATTATAAAAAATACGGTTATTAAACACGTGTTTAGTACCAAGCCTCGTGTAGAAATTTACATACGGATCAACATAGCCGGTAAAGGCATTGGAAAGTAAAACTGCACCAGGATAAGCCCTGTAAAAATTCGCTGTATCGTCTAACCAGGCAAGGGCGGTGCTTCCTTTTTTATACATCAAATTACCGTTTATACCATAATTCAGCCCCTTAATGTTAACCGAACGACGCCTGATATTGAAGTTAATCCTTCCTTTCCTGTTTTCCATATCCTGGTCAGTAATATTGGCCGTATCATTGACGTATGGGCCCGGAATAGGCGCTCCAATATAACTCCTGTCTGTAAGGAAAGCACCACCAACTACGAGGTCAGTATTTTTATCGCCTACCTGTTGCGTGTGTATAAATGTAACTCCACCGATATAATTGATTCCATTCCACCACTGAACTGCAGGTGAACGTGGAGCTGTGAACATTCCTCCAAATACTTTGATATTAGTTTCAGGTTTAGTACCCGGATATTTTGAGCGTACATAAATAGCACCACTCAATGCCGACGAACCAGAAAGTACTGATGAAGCGCCTTTTACAACTTCAATCTGCTGTATGTTTTCAACAGGAATCAATGACCAATCAGGCTTTCCAGCATCTCCGGCAACCACAGGCATATCGTCAACAAATACTGCAACCTTGCTACCCACTCCAAAGGTAAAACCACTGCCCCCTCTAATTTGGGGTTCCTGGTCAAGAATAGTTAACCCGGGAGTCATATCAAGAATGGTTTCAATTGACCTGGTATTTTTGGATTCAATCATTTTCGACTGCATCACCGAAACTGAAACGGTTTGTTCTTCAATTGGCTTATCAAATTTACCTGAGCGTACAACTACTTCATCAAATTGAATACTAAATGGTTCCATTTCAATATTCATATAAGTAATTGAATCGGAAACGATTTTTACCGGGATATTAATCGTTTTCATTCCGGTAAACGAAATGGTAAAATAGTATTCTCCGGGCTCGGCTTTAACAGTAAAAAGGCCATTGATGTCAGAAACAACACCAATGGTCATGTTAGCTTTAACAAATACACTGGCACCAACAAGGGATTCACCAGTCTGCTTATCAGTTATTTTTCCTGAAAAAGTCCCTTTTTTTTGTGAAAAAGCAGAAACGAATAGAAAAACGAAACAGAAAACAATAATTAACCTGAACGGTTTCATACAATGCTTTTATGTACAAAAAATAATTCTGCTTCAATATTAAAGCAGTATTGAAATAAACTAGTCAATAATGATTTTTTTAGACAAAACTTTATCGCCAATATTTGCTTTAAGAATATAAATACCTGCTGTCAGGCCGTGGTTTATTCGGCTTTCCTGTCCACCTACCAATTCAGTATTGTAAACATTTCTACCAGTAATATCGTAAATGTAAAACTGATATTTCAAACCTGAACTTTCGTTAACCCTTACTATTAATTCTCCATTTCTGGAAAAAGCTTTGAAGTTATCGCTAGTAAATTCATCAATTCCATCCGTATTGTAAATTAGTTCAAGATCATCAAACAAAGCATAGCTTGCACCCAATGCATCAATTCCATTTCCAGAAGTCATATAGCAAAGAATGTATTCAGGAGTTTCGTCAAGGGTATATTCAAAAGGCACCGAAAACCTTGTCCAAACATCAACCGTATCGCCTGGTAATTCATAATAGGCTACACCGATCCATTCAGAATCTCCTTGTGGTTGCTGGGCATATCCACGGTGCATAACTGCTTTTACTGTGCCAAAATCACCTGGTTCAGGGTAGCATTTATACCAGCCTACAAGGCTGTCTGGCCGATGTGGAAGAGGAGTATTCCACCTCCCATCAGTTGTGTCGGTATAAGACCATGCATTTTCAATTACCAAATCGGGATGATACCTTCCATTTGACGCTGTACCAACAGCTGCCTGATTAATCAGAAATACCCATACATTGAATAATTTTAAAGAATAATTTCCTGAGTGCGCATCAGTGCTTTTTCCCCAAACAATAGGCGCGGCAATATTCAAATTTGGAACATCACCTGTTTTGATGGAACTCCAGTCAACAGGTTCTTCAACAGGCAAGCCCACGTCTTCCCATTCTTCAAAGCCCGCGTTCTCAAGTTGGTACTGAGCATTTGCACTCAGGGCAAACAACGAGAACACTGTAACAAGAATTGTGAATATATTTAATTTCATAATTTTATTATTTTATAGTTAAAAACAACGGAAATTTTGTTCTCCTTAAAGGAAAAACTGTGCAATAAACAAAGAATCTGCTAATTAATCACAACTTTTTTCGAAAGAATCTTCCCTTCAGAAATGGCGTTTACTATATAAATACCATTAGTCAAACCTGGATTGAAGCGTTTTGTATCACCCCCTGAAAAATTATTGCTGTAAACAACCCGTCCTGTTATATCAACAATATTAATAGAGTAATTCAAATTTTCATTATTACTTAAACTAATGACGATTTCACCATTTGATGAAAATATGTTATAGTTTTCAAGTGTGAAGTCCTTGATGCCCGGGCTATTGTATATCAGCAATAAGTCATCATATAATGCTGAACTTGTTCCAATTGCATTCCAGCCATCACCAGACATAAGCACGCAAAGCAGTTGATCGGGCATTTCGTCACTGGCATAAACAAAAGGAACTGAAAAACGGGTCCATACACTTACAGTATCGCCGGGCAAATTGAAAAGAGCAACCGCTATATGTCCAGAGGCATCTTCAGGATGCTGTCCGTATCCTTTATGCAATGTAACTTTTACCTGTCCATTATCGCCAGGTTGCGGTGAACACTTAAACCAACCAACAACACTATCAGGCCTGGCATTAATAGGTGTACTCCACCTGGCATCATCTTTATCAAGATAAGTCCAGGATAAATCGTGATTCAAATTTTGATGATACTTGCCATTGGATACAGTACCAACAGCTGACTGCTGAATTAAGGGTACATAAACATTAAAAACGTGCAATGAATAATTTCCCGAATGAGCATCGGTACTTTTTCCCCAAACTATTGGTGCAGCTATGTTTAAGTTTTCTACATCGCCCGTTTTTATAGAACTCCAGTCAACCGGTTCCTGAACAGGTAACCCTACATCTTCCCATTCTTCAAAGCCTGGGTTCTCAAATTGATTTTGTCCTTGTAATGTAAAAACAAAAAAGGTGGCGAATACTAATGTTAGTAATTTATTAATCATCATAGTAGGGTTTAAATTTCAAAGAGCCAAAAGTAAATAAAAAAATCCGATAATACGCTCAATTCAGAATGTATTATCGGAAATTTTTTAACTCAAAACGGTTAATATCCTAGAAAATATAGGTAATTCCAAGATTAAGGCCTATCCAACTTTGGCCAGGATTATTTTGTGTTTTAGCAGCCATATTGTATTGAACAGCTGCATTTATACCAGTGTTGCTGGTACTGCCACCAATAGGCACAACAACTCCTACTTCAGGATAAAACCCAAAATGCCAAACGTTTTCCTGGACATAATATATACCAACAAAATCTCTGGCCTGCATGTAATAAGTTCCTAAACCCACGCCAATATATGGCAGTACTGAACCACCATGCTGGTTAAATTCATAGTGTCCGGTAAGCATCAAAGGCATCGCATTCAGGTATTTTTTTGTGTATCCATTAATTACAGTAGTTTCATTTACCTGTTGTGTAAGGTTTTCATAGTTTTCGTAGAAAACATTCCATGCAATTCTGCCACCAACAAGCAATTGGTCGGTTACAAAACCACGACCTTCCAAACCAAAGCCCCTCAGAGACGCTTTGCTTATGAAATCTTTTGTGTCACCGGTTGGAAAAGCAATATTCCACTGAAAGTTCCAGTATCCTCCACCTTGTGAGAAAGCAGATGTTGATAGAAATAATAAGCCTATTAAAGCTATTTTGTTTATAATTTTTTTCATCGCTAAATTTCTTTAATGGTTAAATACTAATTGGTTTTAATCTGAGGTGTTTGCTCAAATGCCTGGTCGATGGCGGCTGTTATACGCTGTTGCATATTAGTTGTGCTACTTTGCAAAATTCCGTTTACAGCAGCATCCCAATATTGGGTAGTAATTGTGTCACTGCCCTGAATTGTATAATCTTCAGGATTAAACATACTAATTACAACTGTTCCTGTAGTATAGCTAGTATAATAGGCAGTTGGCGGATAATAAGGATAGTACCAGCCCCAATAGCCCCATCCCCAGTAAGGAGGATAATACCAGCCTGCATTAACTGTAGTTGTTGTCATAACAGAAATAACCACTGCAACATCAGGTTTTGGCAAAGATGTTGTGTCTGTAATCCTTTGATAACCGTAGGCAGCCATGTTGCTGGCAACAGTACTCAGCATTATTGATTGATAAGGGTTTTCATAATCCTCAGGGTCATCCGGATCAACGATTGGCAATACTGTATCTGGCATATAATAAGTGCTCAGACTTTTGAAATTGATTGAATCGTTGTAGGTTGTCAAAACCACGTCTGAATCCTCAATTGTTATGTCATTGTTCGGGTAGCATCCCTCTATCAATATAATGGAAGTGGGAATCAGAAAGATAACTAAAAAGTTTAAAATGATCTTTTTCATACGTTATTTATTTTTATTTAAAAACCGTTTTTATTCCAAAAATTAAGCCAAACGGCCTTTTTTAGGAGGGGCAAAAGTAAAAAAAATTCTATTCCTTATTTTTTTTGGAAATAAAATTTAATGTAGCACTAATATAGATGCTAACACCGTAGTAACGAAGATAGGCATTGTTTTGTTGTGGTCCCTGCAAAGCTACTCCGGTTTCAGAATTATATTCAACAGGGTTATTAAAATTAGCAAACTGGGGCTGGTCGCCAGTATATCCAAAGGAAAACTCACCTCCCGCGATAAAAGTGTTCTTTTTCCAGTTGAAATTAATTCCGGCACTATAATGATAAACATTATAGGTGGCAGTTTTCATAAAATTATAACCATTTAGTTCAGAACTTGTCAGATTTTGAACACTTGAGAAATCAGTCCTGAATGCATTGAGAAATGTAAGTTCATTTTTAATCTTCCAGCTATAGCCAATTGCAAAATTGAGAACTGGGTCAGCTTTGTAAGCAAAAGACAGATAATCCTTATTCTGCATGGTATCATAAACCTGTGGGCTTGTGATATTGGGATTTATTTCTGCTCCAAGCATAGAATAAGGCTTAATTTTGTTGAAGTATTCCATAGTAAAATATAACTTTTGATCTCCATTTCTGAATTCACGTATAAAACCAAAAGAAGCTGCAAAAGGGTATTTGTAATTGGCTGTTAGCTGTTTCTTTTCTTGTACCGAAAAAATCAAATATTCAGATACCAACTGCCCTTCTTCGTTTCGAATATTGCTCTGCAATTGTGACCTGGAAGCAGTTCTTCCCGAACTAAATATATTCAAACTGGGTATAGTAATTACCAAACCAAACCGCCATTTATCATGTTTATATGCAAGTCCCAATTTTGAAATGATTCGGTATTGGTAAAACTTCATGCTTTCTTCATAAGCACTTTGAGCAATAGCTGAATGATCGTATTGGGTGAATGAGCTGTCAGTAAATTTATAAGCAGTAGTATTATATCCAAGATGATATGTTAAGCCTGATGCTGAAACAAAAAGTGTAACCCCGTAGCTAAAGCCATTTTTGAGTTTTTGGCCTAAGCCGAATCCAACCCAAGTATCAGCATAGTTGTTGCGATATGAAAATAAACTATTGTACATTTCTTTACCAGGATAATTTGGCAAAACATTATAGTCTTGCGAACTGGCAAAATCAGTTTCCAAATCTTCTTTAATGCGTGTCAAAACTGAAAACGCATAACTCACATTCCCTTTCGGTGGTTTGTAGGTGAATGAAACAAACTGGGGCTGAACCTGGAAATTAGTGTTATACAAATTGTTACCTGTGCCAAGGGCATTGTAATTCCTGTAAACATTCCACGAAAACAAATTGGCTGCCAGTGAAACATTTGAGCCCTGTTCCATTTCAACTATTGTTGCCGGGTTGTAGTAGATTGAGCTGTTTTCTCCGTCGCCGGCGACAACAGCACCACCGATTAACGAAGAAGTTGAATTGAAATTTTGCGTCCAGTAGTGGTTAATCAATTGTGCTTTGAGTGGTAAGCCACAGCAAATGAATACTATAAAAAAGAAAAATTTTGAAAATAGTTTTCCGCTCATATAAAAACAAAAGTATCAAATTTTTATTCGATACCCGAGAAGTGTTTCATAAATTGGACACGTTCAAAATCGGCAGGATTTTTAATGTCTTTCACACTCATTTTTCCAATAAACTCGTCAAGGTTATTGAAACTTTTTCTTAGCATCCAGTTCTCAATTTGTTCGAGCATAATACCAATTTCTTTAAAACCTTTTTTATACAAAACTGAAGCTATCTGCACAGCCTTTGCTCCAGCAAGCAATTGTTTAATGGCAGCATGCCCATCGTGAATGCCGGTCGAAGCTGCCAAATCGCATTTTACCTGGGGCGAAAGCATGGCAACCCATCGCAAGGGCAGAGCCAATTCGGCCGGGTGGCTGAACACATTGGATGTTTTTATTTCAAATCGCTCAATATCAATATCAGGTGAGAAAAAGCGATTGAACAATACAATACCTTTAACTCCTGTCCATGAAAGTTTTACAATGGTATTGGCAAGACTTGAAAAATAATAGCTGATTTTTAATGAAACCGGGATAGATACAACTTTCAGAATTTTCTCCAATACTTTAAAATAGGTGGCCTCATTGTCGCTACCAGCTTTCGTTGGATCAGAAGGTAATACAAAGATGTTTAACTCAATGGCATCGGCACCCGCATCTTCAATCTGTTTGGCAAATTCTGTCCATTCAGCCCACGAAATACAATTAATAGAAGCAATGATAGGTATTGAAACTGCAGTTTTGCTTTGCCTTATCAAATCAAGGTAACGCTCCACATCTTTCGAACGTGTGTAATGCTTAATATAATCATCGGCTTCCGGATAACTATTGGCAGCTTCATTTTGAAGAAGAACTGAAGATGCTGTATGCATTATTTGCTCTTCAAACAACGACTTCAACACAACTGCTCCGGCCCCGTTTTTTTCAATTTCAATTATATTTTCAACAGAATTCGTTAGTCCCGAACTGCCTACAATTAT
>DATCTB010000024.1:0-3000 GCA_036568185.1 Bacteroidales bacterium
ATTTTGCCTGTATTTCTTTCAATGGCCACGATGGAAGGCTCGTCAACAATCACTTTATCGTTGTAAATGATGATGGTGTTGGCGGTTCCAAGGTCGATAGCAATTTCTTTGGTAAGAAATGAAAACAGTCCCATATTTTTAATTAGCTAATTTCAAGTTATTTAATGCTTGGCGAAACTACAAAAAAACTCCTTATCAGGAATAGAAGTTTAATGTTTAAAATGACGTGTACCGGTAAATACCATCGACATTTGATGTGCGTTACAATAATCAATCGAATCCTTGTCTTTGATTGAGCCACCGGGTTGAATTACGGCTTTAATTCCAGCCTTATCAGCAATCTCCACCGAATCGGCAAAAGGGAAGAAAGCATCTGAAGCCATCACTGCACCTTCCAGGCTAAGTTCAAAGCTTTTTGCCTTGTCAATTGCCTGTTTCAGTGCATCGATGCGCGAAGTTTGCCCGGTGCCAGAACCTACCAATTGTTTGTTTTTTGCAAGAACTATCGTATTCGATTTGGTGTGTTTTACAAGCTTATTGGCAAAAAGCAAGTCTTCAATTTCCCGTTGTGAAGGTGAATTTTCAGTAACCACTTTCAGGTCATCAGGTTTTTCAGTTTTGTTGTCTTTGTCTTGCGCAATTGCACCGTTGAGCAAAGAACGAAACTGTTTTTTACCAAACTCATAATTCTGTTTTTTCAAAATTACGCGGTTCTTTTTCGATTGAAGAATTTGTAGTGCTTCCTGCTCATAATCGGGTGCAAGAATTATTTCAAAGAAAAGTTTGTTTATTTCAACTGCTGTGTCGCTGTCTATTGTCCGATTAGTTACTAAAACGCCGCCAAATGCTGAAATAGGATCCCCGGCAAGTGCGTCTTTCCATGACTGTAGTAAAGTGTCTCGCGAAGCAAGTCCACAGGCATTGTTGTGTTTTATGATGGCAAAAGTTGTTTCTTCAAAATCATTTATCAAATTGATGGCAGCGTCAAGGTCAAGCAGGTTATTATAAGAAATAGCTTTCCCGTTAAGTTGTACAAATACTTTTTCCAGGTCTCCGTAGAATATGCCTTCCTGATGTGGATTTTCGCCGTAGCGCAAAACCTGTCCTTTTTGTTGGCTTATCTTCAGCGATCGAATTTTTCCATCGTTCATCCAGTTAAAAATAGCAGAATCATAATGCGAACTTACATTGAACGCCTGTGCGGCAAAATAAGCACGGTCTTCCAGTTCGGAATGGCCATTTTTTTGGTCAAGTAATTCAATCAGATCCGGATACATTGCGGCTGAAGAAACCACCAAAACCTCTTTGAAATTTTTTGCGGCAGCACGAATCAATGAAATCCCGCCAATATCAATTTTTTCGATAATTTCATCACGCTTGTTAGTTGTGGTAAGGGTTTCCTCGAAAGGATAAAGGTCAACAACAACCAAATCGAAAGAAGGAATTTCGTATTCTTTCAGGTGTTTCTGGTCGGCTTCCAGGTCGAGGCGAGCAAGGATTCCACCAAATACTTTCGGGTGCAAAGTCTTCACGCGGCCACCCAAAATGGAGGGATAAGATGTCAGCGACTCAATGGTTTTTGCCTTGAAACCTTGCTTTATGATAAAATCATAAGTTCCGCCGGTTGAATAAATTTCAACACCTAGCTGGTCAAGCTTTTTGAGTAAACTATCGAGGCCATCTTTGTAAAATACAGAGATTAAAGCAGTTTTTAACTTCTTCAAAGGATTAAGTTTTAAATATGTTGATGAATTATTTTCTAAATGTTTGAACTTGCAAATTAACATGAATTAATCAAAAGTTTGGTTACTTTTACCTGATAAATTTCGATGTTTATTCATATTTTTAGCATTCTTTAAAACAAAATTTGGTCATGAAACAGATGATTGTTATAAAACTTATTGGTGAAAGTCTGGTTTTCGCGGTCAAAGCCTTGGTAGTAAATAAAGTGAGAACTTTTTTGTCATTGCTTGGAATAGCTATTGGTATTTTTTCGATTATCTCGGTGTTTACTGTTTTTGATAGCCTGGAAAGTGAAATCAAATCAGAAATCAATTCATTGGGAAATAATATTTTATTTATTCAAAAATGGCCCTGGGCAATGGGCAGCGACTATGCCTGGTGGAAATACATGAACCGCCCGGAAGCAACGTTGAAAGAAATGGCTGAGTTGCAGAAACGAAGCCAAACGATTCAGGCGGCAGCATTTTTGGTGGGAGTAAACAGAAATGTGTATTACCAGAATAATTCAATGTCTGGAGTTCAAATATCCGGAGTTTCGCAGGATTATAATGTCGTGTTGCCTTTCGATTTGCAGGAAGGAAGGTATTTTACACCGATTGAATCACATACCGGGAATAATATTGCCATTATTGGGGCAGATATTGCTGAAAATCTCTATCCCGGTGAAGATCCGGTTGGGAAAAGGATTAAAATTTTTGGCCGGCACCTGGATGTAATAGGGGTTATTAAAAAAGAAGGCGAAGATATTTTTGGAAATTCACCTGACAAAAGAATTATCATTCCAATAAATTACGCCCGGAATGTTTTGAACTTAAATGAAATTGGAACCACCATTGTGGTTATGGGTAAACCTCATGTTTCAAACGAAGAAATGAAAGACGAACTGACGGGAATTATGCGTTCAATCAGGAAGCTGCCGCCTTCAGCCGACGATAGTTTTGCCATTAATGAAATGGATATTATTACGAAAGGATTCGATCAGCTTTTTGGCGTTATTGCAATGGTGGGATGGATAATTGGCGGTTTCTCCTTGTTGGTTGGTGGCTTTGGCGTTGCCAATATTATGTACGTTTCTGTGAAAGAAAGGACTACACAGATTGGTATTCAAAAATCGCTGGGAGCAAAGAATTATTTTATCCTTTTGCAATTTCTTTTTGAAGCTATATTTCTTTCAATTATTGGCGGAATAGTTGGATTGCTGTTGGTTCTCATTCTCACTTATGTGGTAAGTTCATTTTTTGATTTTAACCTCATTCT
>DATCTB010000025.1:0-3269 GCA_036568185.1 Bacteroidales bacterium
GACAAAGACAAGCACGCACGCAGCGATGCTTTCGCAGCCGTGAGAGACGAATTTATGGAAAGCCTTCCTGAAGAAGAAAGAGCGGAAAAAGAAAATTTGGTAAAACGCTATTTTCACGATGTTGAAAAAGACGCGGTGCGCAATGCAGTTTTAAATGAAAGAGTAAGGCTGGACGGCAGAAAACTGAATGAAATAAGGCCAATCTGGTGCGAAGTGGATTATCTTCCAACTACACACGGCTCGGCAATTTTCACCCGCGGTGAAACACAGGCTTTGGTTACAGTTACCCTCGGAAATAAAATGGACGCCCAGACTATTGATGGCGCCGTTCATGAAGGAAGCAATAATTTCATGTTGCATTACAATTTCCCTTCTTTTTCAACCGGAGAAGTGAAGAAAAATTTCGGAGTTGGAAGAAGAGAAGTTGGGCACGGAAACTTAGCCGAAAGAGCATTGAAACAAGTATTACCTTCTGAAGAAGATAATCCATATACTATTAGAATCGTTTCTGATATTCTGGAATCAAATGGTTCTTCATCAATGGCTTCAGTTTGCGGTGGCACATTGGCTTTGATGGACACAGGAATTAAAATCACCAAACCGGTTGCAGGTATTGCAATGGGTTTGATTAGCGATTCAAAAACTAAAAAATATGCTGTATTGTCTGACATCCTGGGTGATGAAGACCATTTAGGCGACATGGACTTTAAAGTAACTGGAACCAAAGATGGTATCACTGCCTGCCAAATGGACATCAAAGTTGACGGGCTCTCATACCAGGTGCTTGAAGAAGCTTTGGAACAAGCGCGCCAGGGAAGAATGCATATTTTGGGCGAAATGATGAAAACCATCGATGCTCCAAGAGCAGAATTCAAGGATTTCGTTCCAAGAATGATTAAATTGTTCATCGACAAAGAATTTATTGGTGCAGTTATCGGCCCCGGTGGAAAAGTGATTCAGGAAATCCAAAGGGAAACCGGTGCTACCATTGTTATCGAGGAAATTGCAAACCAGGGCGTTATCGACATCATGGCCAGCGATAAAGAATCGATTACTAAAGCCAAAAAATGGATTGAAGGCATTGTTGCAGTCCCCGTTTTGGATGAAGTTTATCTCGGAAAAGTAAAAAGCATCATGCCTTTCGGCGCTTTTGTAGAAATCCTGCCGGGAAAAGACGGCCTGCTTCATATTTCTGAAATCGACCACAAACGCATTGAAAAAGTGGAAGATGTGCTGAAAGAAGGAGATAAAATAAAAGTGAAACTGATTGGCATTGACAGCCGCACCGGAAAACTGAAACTCTCCCGCAAAATTTTGCTTGAACGTGGCTCAGCACCGAAAGAAGACAATCAGTAACCTTTGCATAACTTAATCGTATATAGTTTTAATTCACAGAAAAAAAACAAGCGATAAATGAGGCAACTTAAAATTACCAAACAGGTAACCAATCGTGAAACCGCTTCCCTGGATAAATATCTCCAGGAAATTGGAAAAGTTGATCTGATTACTGCGGAAGAAGAAGTTGAATTGGCGAGAAGGATTAAACAAGGCGACCGTATAGCGCTTGAAAAACTTACCAAAGCCAACCTTCGTTTCGTGGTTTCGGTTTCAAAACAATACCAAAACCAGGGCCTTAGCCTTCCCGACTTAATTAACGAAGGAAACTTGGGTTTGATTAAAGCAGCCCAGCGTTTCGACGAAACCCGTGGTTTCAAATTCATTTCTTACGCGGTGTGGTGGATCAGGCAATCCATTTTGCAGGCATTGGCCGAACAATCCAGGATTGTACGTTTGCCTTTGAATAAAATCGGTTCCATCAATAAAATAAACAAAGCTTCAGCAAGGCTGGAACAAGGGTTTGAAAGAGAACCTAACGTGAAGGAAATTGCCGGCGAGCTGGACATGACTGAAACCGAAGTAAAGGAATCGATGCGCAATGCAGGACGCCACGTTTCGATGGATGCACCTTTGATCCAGGACGAGGACAACACCATGTATGACGTGTTGAGAGGCGAAGACAGCAATACTCCTGAAACAGGGTTGTTGTACGAATCGCTCCGCAAAGAAATTGACCGTGCCGTTTCCACTTTAACCCAACGTGAAGCTGATGTGGTGAAATTATATTTCGGCCTCAATGCCACCCACCCTATGACTTTGGAAGAAATTGGCGAAAAATTCGACTTAACACGCGAACGAGTAAGGCAAATTAAAGAAAAAGCCATCCGCCGCTTGAAACATACTTCAAGAAGCAAGATTTTGAAGTCTTATTTGGGATAAGAAGTTGGGAGACGGAAGACCGGAGACGGAAGAATCTTAAGAAAATATAAAAGCACCGGGAGGTGCTTTTTTTATTTAGAATGATTTATTAAATCTATTTATATTTACCTGTTGAAAATAAATTAAATAAAAAATTCGTTTTCGATTTATATAAATTAGGATTAAAATTGTGATAAAAATTTAGTCGTATGGAATTCATTTTAATCATTGTGAGCTATTTTATTCTATGTTTCATTTTGATTCAGTTGATTCGTAAAAAGATGATACCGTCCAGTAGATTGTTAAGAATTTTATTAACCACATTAATTGTAGCAATTCTTTTTGGTGTAGGGATATTTGGTGGCAGCAATGCAGAACCTGGATTTGCATTACCAGCTCCAATTATTATTGCCTTTATCTTCGATATCCTTGAAGGTAATGAGACTAGCTTTATTCTAAGAGGGTCGATTCTTCCATTGTTGTTTTGGTGGATATTATTCTTTTTTGCTTCATATATTTTCTTGTTCTTCGAGTCAAAAAGAAAAACAAAAGTTGAAAATAGCAATAGTTAAAAAGCCATAGACTCCAATGGATTTGCTATCAAGGTGCCGTTTTTTATTAATGATTTAAACTAAACGAAAAAATAATTTGCCATTAAAAGCCAACGCCCAAATCCTCTCCTTATTTTCAAGGAGGGGGAAGATTCGAGCAAAGCGAGAATCAGGGGTGGTGAATCAATAAAATACAAGTAAACCCTTCCGGCCTACGGCCACCTTCCCTTAAAAAGGGAAGGACAGGAAAAACACAATTTGCTCAAAACAATCAAAATGCAATTAAAAGAAATAAAAGAAAAACTCTTACTTAAATGCATCGAGCAGCAATCAGAGGTTATCAGGCATCTGGAACAAGAAATTGCTGAAGCACAGAAAATGGCCAATGATTATGGCCAGCCTAAAGACCGCTACGATGCATTCCGTACAAAGCTGATGCGGCAGATTGAGATGTACGCCGGG
>DATCTB010000026.1:0-2771 GCA_036568185.1 Bacteroidales bacterium
CCAAAACTTTCATTAAAATCCCACGGTATGGGGTTGAACCTGCCTGCATCGTCTTTGTAAATGTAATAGTTTTGTGGGTTGTTGATGGGCCCGTCGAGGTTCACCAACAAATTGGATAAAGCTATGAACCAAAGGTGGCGGTCAATATTCAGCACTTGCTCAACCGATTCAGTATGGTTGTTCAGCGTATCCAGGAACCACATCAATTCCTGCCATCCAAAATCTGATTCCAATGCATATTTATCATAATAGCTGCTTGAATCTGTTCCATAATATTCCCATACGCCTCCACTTGGTGGGCTGTTATCACTGGTTAATTCTCCTTTGATACGGGCATTTTCGTCACTGGCAAAATGGGTGCGCATAAAAAATTTATCCACATCCTGGTCGCTGGTGTAGAGCCCAATAAGCACGCCATTGACATATACATTGGCATAGTTGGACAAGCTGGCAGGCATATATTTTCTTGCAATTTCGTAACTCAAGCTTTCCCTGATAAAACTTGGGTCTTTTGCACAGTTGGCTAGTTTGAGGGTTCCGTACCCTTCAATCAACTGATCGTCGATAGTGTAATCCAGTTTAATATTAAAAGGGTTTTTCACCTGGTTTGCATTATAGGTGCTATTGCCTTTGTAACGTACACCAACGCTGTCGAAAACCTGTCCGTTAAGGGCAACAGTTCCCAATAGCCGTTCTTCATTTCCATCAGCATAAAGCTGGTCGAGAATGGCATCCCAATTCGATTCCTGAAATGTGATTTCAATCGTATTGACGGTGCTCATGTCATAAAAGCTTTGGCTGAATGCAGCTTGCATAGCCCCCAAAGCAATAATTAAAAGTAGTTGTCTGATTTTCATTGTTTTAATATTTATTGTAATAAAATTTATTGTACAAAAAAACACTCTTTTCTTTTTTAAATAAAGTATAATCAATGGAATGGATGATTTTATCTACGAATTAATGAAATTTCTCAATAATTATTTCTTAATGAATTTTTTAGAATAGACCGTTTCATTATTTATTATCCTGAAAAAATATAAGCCAGGATTGTATGCAAGTAAAGTGATATATATAGAATTGCTTGATTGCATATTTCTTGAATAAATAACTTCACCCATTAAATTAAGAACCTGTATTGTAGAATTTTCAGAAAGGCCAGGCGAAAGTTCGGCTTTGATGTAATCCGTCGCGGGGTTAGGGTAAATCCTGAAACAATCATCGTTCAATTTATTATCATTGTAACCAATAGTTTCGTCAGCATCCCTCACCAAACGAACGTAGTTGTAAATCCTTACCACATCACCTTGTGGCCCATTCCCGTGAGGATATTCATCTGGGTCGCCCATTTTTGGGTCGCTGCGCTGGGCACCGGCGCCATGCACATCCATCAAAATATAATTGCCTGAAAAAGGTGGCTCTTCCATAAATCCAAGCCCGCTGCCGAAGCAAACATAGGCACCCCAGGCTCCATAATTGTTCGCAGACCAATTGGCATGGGTAGTCCCGCTCCAGTAAAACGGGTAATTGTTTTGGCCGCCCTCATCGGTTATAACAGAGCAATTAAACAATGGGTTGATAGCTGCCGAATTGCTTGTTGATGGTGAGCGTGAATAATCCACAATACTTTGTAGCTCTTTTACATTTGGAAGCCTCCAGTCGTTGTGGTTTGCAAAGTTTGAAGCATCAGCGTAACCCAATGCATCTTCCCAAACCATTCCTTCCCCATCATCGTTCTTCATCCACATCAGGCCGGTGGCGTTATCAGTAATGGTGCCATCGCCATTATCAACGAAATTATTTACGCCATAATTAGCATTTCCCCTCACATACATCACGTAGAATTGTTTGTCAACATTCTGTCCGGGCATGGGGCCGGTGCCATAACCCTTTATTCGGCCATCAGCAAAGTTGACTCCAAACATGGTTTCATCGCCTCCCATTGTAGTTCCAACGTATAAAGTGGAAGAAGCCAATTGGGCATCAATAATCCGTTCGCCGGCATCGGTGTCGCCATAGGCAAAATCGAAATAATCGGTATCAATAAAAGGTACCAAATCATCGGTATTGTTGCCTTCATAGCCACTAGGGTCGATGCCACTGAAAATGATAAGCGAATACATTTCCTTTATGGAAGGAAGGCGCCAATCAGTGTAACCCGCCAGGCTGAACGTATCGGCTGCATCTAATGCCTCAAAATACGACAGTTTGTCTGCAACATTTATTACACCATCACCATTCAAATCAGGAGTTTTTTGCCACATCAGGCCGGTAACCAAATCGCTTACAGTTCCGTCGCCATTGTCCTGGTAACTTGGTACATTGCCAGTGTATTGGGCATCTTGCCCGTAAAACGCTTGCCCTGCTGCAGGCTCGTTTATTTCTACAAAATTGTTGTAAAAAGTCACCTGTTTTGTATCAACAACCGGGTAAGTAAGGTTGTTTTGCGCCAGGGTACCAATGCTTTGAAAAACCATAAGCGCCAGAGTAAGGATGCTTATGGTTTTATTTCCTACCGGGAAGTTTGTTTTTGCTTTCATATCAATATTTTTTAAAGAAAGATTTCAGGTTTATTGTTTTGGTGGGCGTTGTCCTTTTTCATTCTGCTGGGGTTTTCTATTCTTCATATATTCATCAAATTGTTTTTGTTGCTCTTTCGTGAGAATAGTTTTTACTTCTTTTTCAAATTCGTTTCGAACAGTATTCATTTCCTTGCGTTCTGCCTCATGCGAATCTTTGTATTTATCCTGGACTTCTTTAACTACATTAAAATG